>DVEB01000286.1 GCA_015295905.1 Synechococcales cyanobacterium M55_K2018_004 | reverse complement strand
AAATTGTGTTGTGCAAATTGTGTTGTGCAAATAGTGTTGTGCAAAAGTGTGATGCAAAATTTTAGAGGGAGAGCGCACCCGGCTGAAAGCCTAAGAAATTGGTAAAGGGCGATCGCCCCATTGGCTTTGCTTGTTACAGTAGGGACTAAATTTTCTGCTTGCTCGCATCACCACGGTTAAACTCTGGTTTCTAGAGGCCTTCATGAAACTGACAAAGAAGAATTTAGAGCAACGCCTCGACCATCTCTACGATGCCATTATTGTCGGCGGTGGAGCGGGTGGTCTCTCGGCAGCCATTTATCTACAGCGCTATGGCCTCTCCTGTCTGGTCGTTGAGAAGGGGCGCGGTCGCTCTTTCTGGATGCAGGAACTCCACAACTATCTGGGGCTGCCACCCACTACACCCGGTCGTGTCCTGCTCAACCACGGCACGGAACACATGCTGGAACTAGGGGGTGACTACCTACGCGGTTATGTCGAAGCTGTAGAGGATGAAGGGGACACCTTTGCGGTACGGGTCAAGGTGGGTAAGGTTGATAGCGTATACCCCGTGTTTCGTACGAAGTACCTAGTTGCGGCCAGCGGTATCATTGACCATCTCCCCCAACTGGAGAATATGCAGAACGTGTACGAATTTGCAGGGTATACCCTGCACGTTTGTATGATCTGCGATGGCTACGAAATGATGGATCGCAAGTGCGGACTGTTTGTTAACACAGAGTCTGCGATTAATACGGCCTTTGTGCTGAACTGGTTTACCCCTTACATCACTGTTTTTACACAGGGGGCTTGCGAGGTCAGCCCGGAAATGCGCCAGAAGCTCGCCGACCACGGTTATCCCCTGATGGAGGCACCCATCAAACGATTCTTAGGAGAGCACCATGAGATGACAGGGGTAGAATTGACAGATGGTCAGGTAATTCCGCTGGAAACTGGCCTAGTGGCGATGGGATCTCACTACTTCAGCGAATACTTGCAGGGATTGAACCTTGAATGGAAGGGGAATAATCTAGCCACCGATTCTATGTGTCGCACGTCGCACCCCAGAATTTTTGCCGTGGGAGACCTGAAAGAAGGGCTAAACCAGGTGTCAATTGCCGTTGCAGATGGTACATTAGCAGCAACAGCAATCTGGCGGGATATTCGTCGTGCTTCGCCTCCCCGCCGTTGGGAAGAAAACCTTAGTCAGCCAATGGGAGTCGTCCTGTGAACCAGCCCGCATCGCTTAACCTTGTTGAGCTTCAAACCGAAGTTGCCCGTCTCCGTGAAGAACTCTCTATGCGCGACCAACTGGTGCAACAGTTGTCGCAGGAACTGTTTCGCCTGGTCAAAGGCAACGCTAGCTTCACCCCTAGTGCAGAGCTATCGGAACGGCACTTAGCAGAGATGCGATCGCTGCGGGAGCAACTGCAAGCCGTGGAACAACAGGTGCACTTCTATCAGGAACAGATTGAGACTCGTGACACCGAGATTTATCAACTGCGACAGTCAGTGCAGGAATTGAGCGATCGCTCCAAGATGCTCGAAAAAGTAGTGCAGGAAATGCCGGGGATTTATCGTCAGAAGTTTGCCGAGCGCATGGCTCCAATCAAGGAGAAGGTGGCTCAAATTCAGCAAGAAAATCGCCGCCTCCACGCCGAGTTGCAGAGCGTCAGCTATCGTCTAGCGGTTCGCAACCGTCGCACCAGCCACATTGACTTGCCTAACTTTCCCCGCATCGGGATGCCTGTCCGCGTCCCCGGCCTCAGCTAAGCTGGACTCCGCTAAACCAGAATGAAGCGTTCGATTGGTATTCGCCTAGAGCAATACACCCTGAAACGACCTCAGGAGGTATTGATGGTTTCTGCGCGGGTTGGCGGTGAGGAAGACTGCATCACCATCTTCAAGGGGTTTTCCAGTTCGCTGATGCGTCCTACGGCCTTTGATCCCGATGTTCCTGTACTGCCAGAAGAGGCGGAGATTTTGTCGGTTGATCGCCTGCAAGGTCCCTATAATCCCAGCAATCCCCAGATGATCCAGGCGGGGCTGACCCTGGAGAACCTGGAGCGGTTGTTGAGTGAAGTCGGCGTTTGAGCGATCGCTCTATTGTGGCATTCCTGTGAGTGGTCGGAGGTCTGTACAGGGCTCCGATTGTTGTGCTAGAAACGACCCTGCTGATGGAACCCCTGATTTTTTGAGTGAGAGGTGCACGGAATTTGCCTCTCACTCAAAAAATTTGCTTGGGATGAACGTGAATTCGTGGTACGCTGAACCCCTCTCAACCCGAACTGAGGTTGGAGTCATCAATCTCAGGGGATTAAGCAATCTCAGGGAAAGTACGGAGACACGCGCAGCATTTTCTGCTTGAAATTCATCTGTAATTTACACAAAATTCACTGGACATATAAGAATCTGGCAACTAGTACTTAGACTTCCCTAATGTAATAATGCTATGCTCCTGTCTGTATTGCGTGGAGTGAAAAGTTTTTATGGCGTTCTCGTCTGTACCAGGCAAGCGGTCGATTAGCACGGGAATTTATCACCCCCGGGAGCGAATCCAGGCTCTCCGTGAAAATACGGGAGCTTGGGGTTTGCTTCCCCTGCCCTCCACCCCCCTCTTTGGCACCGATGGCATCCGAGGACGCTTCGGCGACCTACTGACTCCGGCTCTGGCCCAACAAGTGGGCTATTGGGCCGGGCAAGTGCTACGCAATACTGCGACTGGCCCGGTCATTGTGGGTCAAGACTCACGCAATTCTAGCGATGAACTAGCAGCAGCGATCGCCTGTGGCCTCACCACTGCTGGTCTAGATGTCTGGAACCTAGGACTCTGCCCCACGCCTGCGGTAGCTTATCTGACTAGCATCTCAGGAGCGGCAGGGGGGGTGATGATTTCCGCTAGCCACAACCCTCCAGAAGACAATGGCATTAAGTTTTTTGGTTCCAACGGTGCAAAGCTCGCATCAACTCTCCAAGCAGAAATTGAGTTGGGACTACGCAGCGGTGCAGAACCTGCAATCACGGCTGCTGGGATTTACTACCAACGTCCTGAATTAGTGGACACCTACGCCGCAGCACTTTACCAGCCACTGCTGACGCAGACCAACCTCAAGGGACTGCGGATTGTGTTAGACCTGGCTTGGGGGGCGGCAGCCCAAATTGGGGCCGAAGTCTTTCGTCAACTGGGGGCGGACGTGATTGCTCTGCATGACACCCCCGATGGCGATCGCATCAACGTCAACTGTGGCTCCACCCATCTGGGGCTGCTGAAAACTGCCGTTGAAGAGTATCAGGCTGACTTAGGGTTTGCGTTTGATGGTGATGCGGATCGGGCCATGGCAGTGGATGCCAGAGGTCGGGTGGTGGATGGTGACTACATTCTCTTCCTGTGGGGCAAGGCACTGCGAGAACGCGGGTTGCTTCCTGAAAATATGCTCGTTTCTACCGTCATGGCGAATCTCGGCTTTGAACGGGCCTGGCAACAGCAGGGCGGTACTCTAATTCGGACTGCCGTTGGCGACCAATACGTCCAAGCAGAGATGCAAAAGCGAGGGGCCATGCTGGGGGGTGAACAGTCGGGTCACATCCTCTCACCCCACTATGGTGTTTCTGGGGATGGCTTGCTGACAGCTCTGCACCTTGCAACGTTGGTTCAACAGTCCGGTGTGTCGCTAGCTGAGTTGCGTGATCAAAGCTTCCAGACTTACCCGCAACTGTTGCAGAATGTGCGCGTCGAAGATCGCGATCGCCGCCTCAACTGGCAAGAATGTGAAGCGGTGCAAAACGCGATCGCTCAGGCTGAGGCCGAGATGGGCGACCAGGGGCGGATTCTGGTGCGGGCATCGGGGACTGAACCCGTCATTCGCGTTATGGTAGAAGCGGCAAGTGCCGACCTCGCCCAAACCTGGACAAAGTATCTGGTAGAAACCGTTGAACGACACCTGGCGTAGTGTCACCTAGTGTAGTGTCGGTTCGGGTTAAGCGGCTTCTGGGGTACTGTGCGGTGCCTCAGAAGCTTTGAAATTCTGTGTGCGTCGCACACGCCAGATCACACGCACGATCACACGATCAAAGGTTTTGGGGCACCGCGCCCGGCGCGGTGCCCCAAAACCCTCTTAACCAGAACTG
>DVEB01000094.1 GCA_015295905.1 Synechococcales cyanobacterium M55_K2018_004 | reverse complement strand
CCCTTGCTGTTCCGTGCGCGACGCGCACGGAACAGCAAGGGTTTTGGGTCACCGCGCCGGGCGCGGTGACCCAAAACCCTCTTAACCAGAACTGACGTTGGTATAAGCTTTTATAGGCTGTTTGAAAAAAAGCCCTTTTTCAAACAACCGCCTAGGCAGTTGGGGCAGCGAGTTGCAGGCATGAAAAGGCTCAGGAGTGGTTTGACCATCGGTTTATCAAACATCAACTTATCAAACATTCATTCATTAAAGAAATCATTACACCGGAGGCAGGCAACACTGATCTTTCATCTACTGTTGCCTGCTCTTTACTTTGGGGCGATCGCCTGGTTTCTGTCGCTCCACCCCGTATTTCAGTTTGATCACGACGAGGGCATTGCTGTCGCACGAGCCGCCAGTTATCTACAGGGATTTCGATTGTACACCCAGATCTGGAATGACCAGCCCCCACTGTTTACCGTCATGTTGGCAAACTGGTTGCACGTCTTCGGTGCATCAGTCACGGCTGCTCGGCTCATGGTGGCCCTATTTTCGACCCTGCTGATCTGGAGTTTTAGTCAGATTCTGCGTCAGAGCTTTGGCGGTGGGCCTGCCCTAGTGGGAGTGTTGCTGCTAACGATCTCCTGGAAATATGTGATCCTCAGTATCTCAGTAATGTCTGGACTAGTGGCGATCGCCCTAGCCATGCTGTCTGCGTATCTCCTGCTGCACTATCAGAAACATCGCTCAACCACTCTACTGCTTTTGTCTGGGCTGTGCTTTGGACTATCACTACAAACAAAATTTTTCACCGTCTTGATAGGGGTGCCGCTATTCATTCAGTTTTTATGCTTCTGTGGTTTCCAGAAACAAACCATCACTGCTCAGGAGCAACACCGATTGCAGACGTTTTACCCTGCCTTTTTTTGGGCGGTGAGTTGTAGTCTGACGTTTGTTTTGATTGCTATTCTCCTACAGTCAATCCAGCTTGAGCAATTGTTGACCTCCCATCTATCCCCTCAGGTTCAACAGCAATCTCAGGAAATTGACAACTTCAACACAGTGCCGGAAATGCTGTTGCAGGACGGCGAGTATCTAGTGCTGGCCGTCTTTGGTCTCTGGAATTTGGTGAGGCCAACGCCCTATCGCACCGCGCTACTCGTGCCCCTAGTATGGTTAGTGTTCATCACTGGTGTGTTAGGGCACTACCAACCGCTGTGGTACCACTACTACCTGCTGTTTTCCATTCCGCTCGTGTGGCTAGCGGTATCTGGCATTGTAGCAATTGCCGAATGGGTTAAACCACACTTGTCTCCGGCTCTCCCAGGCAAAAACCGGAGGGTGCTGCGGGTGCTGCTCATTGTTTTCCTAGTGGGGGTGCTGGGCTTGGGCGGTTCTATCAGTAGAAACAAGCTACGGCAGATGACAGCGGTGGTCTACTCGGAAGTGCAGGCCGGACAACAACGGTTTGCGGTGGTTGAGCGGGTTGCAGCATACAAAGCACACACTCGCTGGGTATTTGCCGACGCACCCATGCTCGCCTTTCGGGCGGGACTACCCGTACCACCTGAAACGGCGGTTTTTTCCAGAAAACGGTTGTGGGGAGGCAACTTGAGTGATGGGCAAATCTGTGAAATTTTACGCACCTACCGTCCCGAACAGATTGTCATCAGCCGCTTCCCCCTGCTTGAACCAGAAATCCAGGCTTGCATTGGAGGCGATCGCTACAGACGACGAGTTTACCAAGGGGACTATGGGCCAGTCATCCACTTGATCGCGCCCCAATTGCTACGCCACTAGTCTTGCACCACACGTCTAACGTCAGGTCTGGTTAGGCGGGTTTTGGGACACTGCGCCGGGTGCGGTGCCCCAAAGCCCTTGCTGTTGCGTGAACGTCGCACACAGAACAGCAAGGGTTCCAGTTTATCCGGAATTCACGTCAGTCTACTAGACACCGTTTCATCCCCTAGAATGGCAGATATCTGGCGCATGAACCTGGTCAGGCTCATCTGCTGCTGCGCTTGTTTAGCGTTTGAAGGCCATCCCACTGTTGCTCATGACCGCACCAGCTCCACCTGATACCCTTCTGTTCATGCAGCATGGCTGGGCGGATGATAACCGAGACATGCTGACCCTCTCTAAACACTTGGCGACGGAGGGGACACAGGTGATTGCGCCTACCCTCAACTATCTCCAAACCTGGATCAAGATTACTCCCCTCATTCAAGCGGTAGAAACGATCGCCTTGCATACCCTAACCGTCTACCCGGCGATTCCTATCCGCATTGTGGGGCACTCGATGGGGGGGCTGATCTGGCTGGAGGTGTTGCAGCGCCATCCGCAATGGTGGGAGCGGGTTAGTTCGTTGGTCTTGCTTGGGTCTCCAGTGGGGGGGGCCGATCTGGGACGCATCATTGACCCCCTCCAGTTAGGCGTGGGGATTGCCAGCGATCTGGGCCAAAACCGTAAGGCGATCGCATCCCAAATTGCTGCTCAGATCCCTACACTGGTGATTGCCGGAGATGTGGATGGCGGCAGCGATGGCGTCGTCACAGTAGAGTCGACCCGCTTCCCAAATGCTCAATTTGTTGCCCTGCCCGGGGTAAGCCATCCCGCCCTCAAGACCCATCCTCTGGTAGTCAGCACGATCCTGGAGTTTTGGTCAGGTGTATTTGTGGCGGAAGCAATTCCCTTCAACGATGTGGTGGCACGGCTCAATGCCGTCCCCGGTATCACAGATGGCCATTTCCGCGACTTCTCACGCGCTAAACCTGTGATTCACCTAAAGAATGGTGGCACCGTCCGCGCGTGGAGAAACCCCTTAGGAGTTGACCATGTGTTTGTCGCAGATGCTAAAGGCACCTGTGTTTATGCTGGATTTGTGGGATGGCTGCACAGGTCCGACTTAAAGGACGCGCTTGAAGAGATTCGAGTTGCTTTTGCGTAATGCCTTTTGGCGATCGCCTCCTTCCCCACACCACCATACTTGTAATAGGCAGCACAGGCCCCCTCAGAGGAGACCATGCAAGCCCCAATCGGATGGTCTGGCGTACAGGCCGTACCAAACACCTTACACTGCCAAGGCTTCAACACCCCTTTCAGGATCTCGCCACACTGACAGGCTTTGTGATCTGCAACCTGTCTGCCTGGCAGGGCAAACTTCTGTTCCGCATCAAACTTGGCATACTCGGGCCGCATTTGGAAACCCGACTGGGGAATGTCACCAAGACCGCGCCACTCAAACTCAGGCCGCACTTCATAAACACGATTGATTGCATGCAGCGCAACGAGATTTCCTGCTGGTTGCACCAGCCGCGTGTATTGGTTTTCGACCTCACAGCGTCCCTCCTCAAGTTGCTTCAACACCATCCAGATCGACTGCAAAATATCTAATGGCTCAAATCCTGCAACTACCAAGGGCTTGTGGAAGCGAGAGGCAATGACCTGATAAGGCGTTGTCCCAATCACCGTGGAAACGTGGCCGGGGCCAACGAAGCCATCTAACTCCAGATCGGGGTTGCTTAACAGGGCCTCTAAGGCAGGCACAACGAGGACGTGGTTGCAAAACAGACTAAAGTTTTCAATTCCCTCAGCTTCGGCTTGCAAGACGGTGAGTGCAGTGCTAGGGGCGGTTGTTTCAAAGCCGATTGCAAAAAAGACAACCTGCTGCTCCGGATGATTTTTGGCAATCTGCAAGGAGTCCAGCGGGGAGTAAACCATGCGGATATCAGCGCCCGCTGCTTTGGCTTCCAGCAGGCTTTGTTGCGAGCCAGGCACTCGCATCACATCCCCAAAGGTGGTGAAAATCACATCTGGTTGCGTGGCGATGAAGATAGCATCATCTAACCGACCTTTGGGCATAATGCAGACCGGGCAACCGGGGCCATGAACCAGTTCAATGGAGTTGGGCAACAGTTCCTCTAGCCCATACTTAAAGATGGAGTGGGTATGACCGCCGCAGACCTCCATGATTTTGATCGGAGCACCTTTGAGCTGGAATTGACGGTGGGCGATCGCCTCAATTTCGCTTAACAGCGCCTTTGCTTTTTGAGGATCCCGATATTCATCTACGTATCGCATGATGAGTTCTCCTAAGGAGGGCAGCAGCAGCAAATGGGATTTTAGATTTTGGTTTTTCGTGATGGAATGGTTTCATGGGGTGAATCGGTGAGCCTCAGCGATGGCCATTTTGAGCAGCGATCGCCATTGTCTCTTGGATTTCGGCCATTTCCTCCAATAACTTCAGCGTTTCGGCGGCTTCCGCAGCATCGATGCGGTTCATCGCAAACCCAACATGAATCAACACCCAATCACCCACACACGATTCAATCGGATGATGTTCGTCGATAATGCAGGCAATATTGACCTGTCGCCGCACACCACTGACGTTAACAATGGCTAATTTATTTTCTTTATCACTAATTTCAACAATCTGTCCGGGGATGCCTAAACACATAGGAGTGACCTGCTGATGTCGATGAGTAGTAGATGAATTTAAGAAGGAGTTGCTAATAGTCTGGCAGCGGCGATCGCACCTTGACCAAGGGAGAGTCCTCCATCGTTTGAGGGAACCTGACGGTGGACAAGCACAGTCAGTCCAGCTTGAATCAATCGTTGATAAACTTGCTCCAACAACAACTGGTTTTGGAAGACTCCTCCAGTCAGCGCTACTTGATGAAACTCGTGGTGTTGTCGGAGCAGTCGCACGAGGTGGGCGATCGCTTCTGCCAATCCGAGATGAAACTTGGCCGCAATTTCGCCGGGAGCAAGCCCTTGGTGCAAGTCTTGCAGGAGGTTCTGCCACAATGGGTGGGGGTCTAAGCTGAGCAGATCTGGAGTCGTCCGATCAATCAGGAAGGGGTAGGCGTGCCCCATGTCGGACATCGTATGCAAAAACTGGGTAGCAGCCGTTTCCAGGGCGATCGCCCCCTGACCCTCGTAGCTCACTGACTCACGGCAGAGTCCTACGGCGGCAGCAACAGCATCAAACAATCGGCCACAGGAAGAAGCCAACGGAGCGTGGATGTGTTTCTCCAGCAGCTGATCGAGTAAAGCCCGCGGCTGTTTTTGCAGAAATTGGATGAGGTCTAACGACAAGTATTGTCGTTCTAAATCTGCCCAATCGAAAGCGGCGATGAGATGGGCATAGGTATTTCGCCAAGGCTGGCGTATCGCTTGAACACCGCCGATCAGAGCAACGGGCTTAAAGCGAGCCAAGCGTTGGTAGCGGCGGTAATCAGCTAAGAGAAATTCGCCGCCCCAAAGCGTGCCATCGTCACCAAAACCAAGCCCGTCGAGGGCAATCCCCAGAACGGGTGTGGTGTCGATGGGTAAAGCATTTTCTGCCATGCAGGCGGCGACATGGGCGTGGTGGTGTTGAATCTCATGCACAGCACGAGCCGCATCAGGAGCGATCGCCGCTGCCAAATCTTTTCCTAGCTTGGTTGAGAGGTATTCTGGGTGGAGGTCGAGGGCGATCGCGTCCGGTCGGTGTTCAAACAGGTGCAGGTATAGTTCGAGCGTATTGTGATACGCCGCAAAAGCAGCCGCATGTTCTAAATCGCCCAGGTGTTGCGAGAGAATGGCCTCTCCCTGACGGATCAGGCAGAAGGTGTTCTTCAGCTCACCGCCCATTGCCAAAATTGAAGGAGCCTGCTCAAAGCCCTGCGGCAAACGTAAGGGAGCAGGAGCATATCCCCTTGCCCGTCGCAACACTTGCGGTTGCCCAAGAGCAACCTTGACTACGGAATCATCAACACGATTGACAATCTCGCGATTATGCAAAAGAAAATAGTCCGCAATAGAACCAAGTTTCGTTAAAGCCTCTTGATTGTCAATACACTGAGGTTCATCTGAAAGATTGCCACTGGTGAGCACAATTGGACGCTGCATCCGACGCAACAGGAGATGGTGCAAAGGAGTGTAGGGCAACAGAAAACCGAGGGTAGTTGTATCGGGGGCAACCGCAGGAGCGATCGCCGGAAGTCCCGGATTGACCTCCTTTCTCTGCAACAACACAATCGGTGCAGCACTGCTTTCTAGCAGGTTTTTTTCCAACTGACTCACCCAGCAATACTGCTCAACAATGGCAAGATCTCTTGCCATCAACGCAAACGGCTTGTGATAGCGATGCTTCTTCTGACGCAACTTTTGTACAGCGGCTTCCTGGGTGGCATCACAGGCCAAGTGGATACCACCAATGCCCTTGATGGCGACGATTTCACCCCGCTGGAGCAATGTGCAGGCAGCATCCACGTCATCCATCATGGAAAACATATCTGCCACAATGGGGCGACCATCGGCACGTTGCAACCAAGCCCTAGGACCACAGCGGTGGCAGGCAACGGGCTGGGCGTGAAAGCGGCGATCGCTCACATCTTCATAGTTTTGGCGGCACTCTGGACAGAGGACAAAGCTCGCCATGCTCGTGTTGGCGCGATCGTAGGGGATGCTGCGAATAATGCTGAGACGAGGGCCACAATGGGTGCAGTTAGTAAAAGGATAACGATACCAACGACTGTAAGGATCAAGGGTATCGGCAAGACATTGGGGACAGGTAGCAGCATCAGGAGAAATGCTTGTATGAACTGTATTGTGAATGCTAGGAAGGATGATGAACGTGTCAGGCAAAGTGACTTGGCTGAGGGGTTGGCGAGCGATCGCTTCAATCTTGGCAAGGGGTGGCTTTTCAGCTTGCAGGCGACGGATAAATTCCTCAATCGCTGCCCGTGTTCCAGCGACCTGGATGAGAACCCCCTGCCCGTCGTTGCAGACGGTTCCCCGCAGGTGGCATTGCCTTGCCAGTTGATAAACCGTTGGACGAAAGCCCACCCCCTGCACAATGCCGCGCACACGAATCACTTCTGCAACGTCTGTCATCTCAGCAGATGCGCTGACAGGATGCGGCTGTTTAGTCGAGACGAGTTCCGACGACGCAGAGGAGGACAGGCTCATTGAGGGGGAACCATGTATCAGAGAGGAGAAAGTAATCCGCAGAGCATCCACAGATTATGAGTATAGAGGGTGGGATTTCAGCCCCTCGCCAGATGTCAGACTTTCTTTATGTGGCGCTACGCGCTCATGCTGTCAAAAGCGTTTTGTGGGAAATCCGACTGCGCGGGGTTTCCCACAAAACGCGTTGTCCTAACCTATGCGTGTAGCGTTATGGAGATCGACATTTGATGGAAAATTTACGTTCATGCCGCTATGTCATATCCTCCTCAAGGACAAAACTCCCCCCAGTACGCCTCAAGCGCTCTCCGCGCCGCCGCCTCATCCGCCTCTCCGTAGGCTGCATTAAACCGTAGGAACTGGCAAACTGCCCTCGACTGCTCCAGGGTCAGCACACTGAATCGGGATAGCCCATGCTCTCTAAGCTCAGGTTCCTCTGGCAGCAGGCAGCTATAAATCACTGAATCACCAGCACTGGTGCTACCTGAACACCGGAGCGCATGAACCATATAGGCAGGTAGATAGTACCGCCATCCCTTGCTGTCCAGCAAGCTATACGCATCCCACAACTGCTCAATCCACTGGGGCGGCACCTCTTGCCAGTGTGTATCTGTGTCTAACCCTCGAGCCGCAGCACGCTCCTCTTCGCCGCCCCAATCATCAATCACTCTTGCCTCATGGAGGGTGACGCCGTCTTCCCGACTGACCCCCTCAAATGCTTGGGTAATTTGTGCAATGAGCAGAGGCCTATCCCTCTCTGCCAGAACATCGAGGGGAACCCAGTCTGTTATTCGCTGGTCTTCTATAGTTGGACGACGAACCTGATGGTTCCACCGAGGGTCGCACGCACCGCATTCGAGAAAACTACGTTGGGCCGTTCGCAAGGCGGCGTTGCAGAGGTCTTTAGTATCTTCCCAAAAGCAAATAGGACAGGTCAGATAAGTTCCTGGAGGCGGCTCAAACAAGACCAGATATCCACAACACGGACAGGGATATAGAAGACTATCCTGATTTTTATTCACAAACTAAACCTCATTATCCCCTGACATTGTTCCCGAGCATCGTGAGCAACCGTCTCTAGCACAGATTAACCCAGAGGGAGGGATTACTGGTCAGAATCGGCCAAACCTGGAGTGACTCTTTCAGATCGCGGGCCAACAGCGTCCAACACCTAGATTTTTTCGAGTTAGCACTCTGCCTGCGTGGCGATCGCCACGCATTTGACCTGACATAATGAACTACAGGATAATCGGCAGGGCGACGTGAAAAACGCGAATCACGCCCAGTCAGATTGTTTTGAAGACGAACCCTCTTCACTCTCACGCAACCTCTACAGGCAGAACCATTCGCCAGCCCCGCTCGTTCTCTTTCAACACCGGATAAACGCATGACCTCTTCAACTCCCAGCACTTCTATCCGCACTCAGCAACATCCTTTCATCCAAAAGCTGGCCACCTGTATTGAGGAGTCTTGGCAGCAATACCTGGATCTGGCTCCCTACCTTCTGCCTGAGGATCTTGGTTATGTTGAAGGACGGCTGGAGGGGGAAAAGCTGGTGATTGAAAATCGCTGTTACCAAACGCCACAATTCCGCAAACTACACCTCGAGCTAGCCAGAGTGGGCAATTCGCTGGATATCTTACACTGCGTTATGTTTCCCCGACCCGAATACGCCCTCCCCATGTTTGGCGCCGACCTCGTGGGTGGACGGGGACAAATCAGTATGGCGATCGCCGACCTCTCGCCCACCAGCAGCGACCATACCCTACCTGTAGGTTATCAGCTAGAGTTGCGATCGCTACCAACAATAACCTTCTCTCAGACTCGCACCTTCCCTCAGTGGGCTGATATTTTCTCCGAGTTCTGCGTGTTCATCCGTCCAGAGAACGAAACAGAAGAGACCCAATTTCTCGATCGCATCCGCGAGTATCTGCGGATTCACTGTCAGCAGGCCATCGCCACCCCCCCAACCCCTGAACGGGTTGAAGAAATCCTGGCCGGACAACATCACTACTGCACTCAGCAACAGCAGAACGACAAGACCCGCCGGGTGCTAGAAAAAGCCTTTGGTGAAGCCTGGGCAGAACGCTACATGAGCACTATTTTATTCGATCTACCTAGCTAACGTGAATTGGGGATACGCTAAAACCCCTAATGTTTTGCGCGAGACGTGCGTGGAACATCAAGGGTTTCGGGGTATCGCACACGGCGCGGTGCCTCAAACCCTCGATGTTCTGTGCGCGTTGCGCACAGAACATCGAGGGTTTGAGCATATCCCGAATTCACGTAAATATTACGTTGAAGGCACCAATCGTTTACGCAGAGACTCAACGCGACGTTTCGCTGTGCTGTTTTTGGGATCCACGACGAGCGCCTGCTCATAAACTTCAACAGCCTGGGCAGTCAGTTGCTTCTTCTCGTAGGCAAAGCCCAAGTTGTTCATAGCCGTCACATAACCCGGCTGTTGCTCCAGAGCCTCTTTGTACTGCTTAATGGCTAAGTCGTACTGCTCTTGAGCAGCGTAGGCATATCCTAGGGCATTGTAGATAATCGCAATATTTTCCTTCCCCTCTAGATCCTTCGCCTTGAGCGCCTTCTGGAACTGCGCGATCGCCTGAGAATACAACTTTTTATCGAGCAAAATACTGCCCAGTTCGTAGTACTCCTGAGCCGTTCCCTTCTCCTTACTGAGCTTGGTTTGCAGGCGGTTCAACGTCCCTTCAATGCGGCGAGTCCGGAGCACTTGCCGAAACAGGAAGACAGCGGCAACCCCCAACAGCACAACCAGAACACTCAAATAAATTACTGGCAGGAGACTATCATCCATAGGTCAGACATGGGTTCTAAGACAGCATTCCCTCTCTTCAGCCTACAACACAACGAGGGTGACACGCTTGAGAAATGGTAGGGATGCAGAAGCTAAAACGCAACCTCTAACTTGCGAGAAGCTAGAGGTTGTGGCAAGGGCGATCGCTCCACGACTAATCCCGGTTGAAGGCAATCAGCAGTCGTAGGATAAAGATAAACAAGTTGATGTAAGTCAGATACATCGATAGGGCGGCTGGGAGGTATTGGTCATCCCGATAGACACGCGGCAGAACATAAAAATCCACAACAGCGCATCCAGCAAACAGGAAGACTCCCAAGGCCGAGATGGCAATTTCCAGCCACGTAGGCGTAAAGACGCCGAAGAAGGCAAAAATCAGTTGCCCCACCATCACCACCAGCAGGGCAATTACCCCAATTTGCACGGTCTGAGCGAGGGCAGAGCCATCCCGTTCGGAGAAATTCCCGCCAATTTGACGAGCGGCGATGAAGGTAACACCACACCCCAAGGCCGCAATCCCAATCCCCATCAGGCCAACTCCGGGCGTTTGCAGGGCGATCGAGACGATCCCACTGAGGGTGTAGCCCGACAATAGGCTGTAGGTGACAAGCAAGGGCAATGCAGTAGACTTATCGCCCTTCTCGGCCACCCGTTGAGCCACAACAAATAGGATGAAATTGCCAATCAGGGCAACCCAAAAGGTCATCATGAACAGGCCAGGGTTGCTCTCTAACACCCGCAAGCCGCCATAGGTGCCGACCGCAGTCAGAATCAGGCCACCCCCTAGGTAAGGAAGCGCATTCGCAACGACGTTGGGGCCGACCAATGCCTGGGTCTGAGCTTGACGAATTGCTTCACGAAAATTACTGGTGTTGCTCATAGAGGCTTCTCGAATTTGGGAACAATAGTTACATCACGCCACACAGACTTGCACCTTGGATACATTCTAGGCGATGGCCCCTGAATCCACATCAGTTTAGGTTGGCGCAAACTTGGCGCAAACAAGTATAGCGGCCCCCTCTATATCATGACTGGCAGTCATACATTCCTGATTAGCCCTGGAAATTACGGACTAGCAACAGTCAAGCCAGAATAAAGATCCGTACTTTCCGTCACTGAACCAAAGAACCTCGAAGCTGATCAATGGTTACCATTGATTTGCCCCAAGAAACCCCATCAATCGTCCGTAGATCTGCGGAACTCTGAGGAGTGGCGCTGAGGGAATACCGTGGAATAACGATAGTCTGTACCGGGTCGTGTGGAGAACAATGTGCCTAAATCTAAAGCACAGGATTTCCCAGATGACGGCTACTCAATCTTCGGTTCGTTCTCACAGCATGGAACTCTTGCTTGCCTATAAGCAAAACCCCACCGTTGCCCTCCGCAACCAACTCGTTAAGATGAATGCAGGTCTGGTGCGTAAGGTGGCTCACCGCGTTAGCCACCAGTGCGCTGAACCCTACGAAGACCTAGAACAAATTGGCTATCTCGGCTTAATTCGGGCGATCGAGCGCTTCAACCCTGGTCAGGGCTGTGCCTTCAGTTCCTTCGCAGTGCCCTACATCCGGGGTGAAATGCTTCACTTCTTGCGCGATCGCGGCAGTGCCGTGAAAGTGCCCCGGCGTTGGCAAGACCTCCAAAAAGAAGGTCAAAAGGTGCGTCAGGAACTCACCAAAACATTGGGTCGCCTGCCCCACGACCGAGAAGTTGCTGAAGCACTCAACATTTCTCTGCATGAGTGGCGTGAGATCAAAATGGCTGCGAAAAACCGTCTGCCCCTCAGCCTCGATGCAACAGTCTGTCAGCAGGTCGATTCTTCGATCACCCTAGGCGAGACCATTCCCGACATGCGCTATCAAGCTCTGCAACGCTTAGAAGAAGACCGTCAGCAGTTGCAGCGGGCACTCAGCCAGCTAGAAGACAAGACCCGCGCTGCGATCGAGTTTGTCTTCTTTAGTGACCTGTCTCGCAAGGAAGTGGCTGAGCGCATTGGCGTCAGCCCCATGACGGTGACCCGCCGCATCCAGCGAGGCATGGAGCAGATGATGGCCTACCTGCAAGTCCAAACCAACGTTGCAAGTTAAATGCACGTCGATGAGGTGTCAGGTGGTTGCACTGCCCTCCCACCCTGTCGGGTTTGATCGGAAAGCACCGTCCCTGAAGCCGCCGGTCAACCATTTGCAGGAGTGCGTGGATGCACCGTTTCACGCTGATGCTCCTAAGCAGGGCTATGCATGGAGTCGCTAGAAGCGTTGCAAACTTCTGACTAGCAACCTAAACCCGCCACTCCAAAACCGGGAACCAACATTCGTGGCTCACCCGTTTTCGCTCAGCCACCGTTTAAATTGAATAGTTCAATTGAATAGCCGTCTGCCAACTGACTCGTCTCTGTGTTGAGGTGGGTCAGTTTCTTGTTTGTTATAGTTGCTTGCAGTGGTGTGGTCTGTGACCACACCACTCAACCCCCTTAACCAGCGGGATCTTGTTCTAACGTGAATTTGGGATAAGAGGAGCATAATAAGTTTTGGCACAATTGTGCAACGAGGTGAGCCAGCGTGTTTGCTGGGGACCGGTCATGAGTGAGATAAACCCGCCACAAGCGATCGCTGGGTCAGCCAAGGTAGTTTCAATCAGGGAAACCAGATCATCGGGTACTAGGGTGTCTGCGTGGAGAAAGCAGAGGTAGTCACCAGTCGCGACCTTGGCCCCAGTGTTCATCTGGCGCGATCGCCCTGGTTGGTCAGCTTCTATCAGCCTGACATCAAACTGTTCTGCCACCGCCAGTGTTTGATCAGTGCTGCCCCCATCGACAACAATCACCTCCCTAGCCGCCGGACTGAGGATGCTGAGGCAACGCAGAGTGCGACCGAGCGATCGCTCCTCGTTCAAAGCTGGAATGATAATAGAGACAGAACCCACAGTGTTTGACCTCAGATTGCCTGCTGAGCGTCAGCACGAGGCATTTGGGATCTAGATTTATACCGACTCCGCTGGTTATTGGGGCTATTTGTTGTAACGTCAGTTCGGGTTAAGCAGCTTTTGGGACACCGCGCGATGTCCCAAGACTCTTGATGCTTCATGCACGCCGTGCACAGAACACCAAGGGTTTCAGCTTGTCCCGAATTCACGTTAAAGTACAGTCTGGCACCAGGAGACTTGGGTGAAACCCAAATCCCTGGGGTGCGTTAGGACTACTGCCTCACACATCCTAGGGCAGATCCATGATTGAATCGCGAATCCCTAAGCTCCGTCTGTGCGTTCAAGGGAAGAAGGGGCACTAAACCGTAGTAATATCGGTTTCTTTTTCTTTCAAAAGAGCATCAATCTTGCTCACATACTTATCAGTAAGCTTTTGGATGCTATCCTGCAAATCCTTCGCTTCATCTTCGGAGATTTCTCCACCCTTTTCCTGCTTTCGCACTGATTCCACTGCATCGCGGCGGATGTTACGGATAGCGACTTTGCCCTCTTCAGCATATTTGGCGGCGACTTTGACCAGTTCCTTACGGCGATCGCTCGTCAGTGGAGGAATGTTAAGTCGAATCACTGCACCGTCGTTGTTGGGAGTCAGTCCCACATCTGACGTGAGAATAGCCTTTTCGATGATGTTGAGTGTGTTGCGGTCGTAAGGCTGGATGAGGATGGTGCTAGAGTCGGGAGTGCTGATGCCCGCCAGAGACTTCAACGGCGTCGGAGAGCCGTAGTAATCGACCATCACCCGGTCTAGTAATGAGGCATTGGCTCGCCCTGTGCGAATCGTATTAAAAGACCGTTGCGTCGATTCAATGGTCTTTTGCATATTGGCTTCAACGTCAGCTAATTTCACAAGAGCCTCCCACGATTGTTCCGATCGGTTCACCCATAAGGGCGCGGCGAATGTTCCCCTGCACTGAGAGGTCAAACACCATGATGGGTATATTGTTATCTTTACACAGTGCGATCGCGGTTCCATCCATCACCCGCAGGTCTTTTTCAAGGACATGACCATAGGTGAGGGTTTGATAGCGTTTTGCCTGGGGATTCTTCTTTGGATCAGAGTCGTAAATCCCATCGACCTTGGTTGCCTTAAAGACAACTTCTGCATTAATCTCAGCCGCTCTCAGAGCAGCCGTCGTATCCGTCGTGAAGAAGGGATTGCCTGAACCAGCCCCAAAGATGACGACCCGTCCTTTTTCGAGATGACGAATGGCACGGCGGCGGATGTAAGGTTCTGCCACTTCTTGCATTTCGATCGCAGTTTGGACTCGTGTTTGAATTCCCTTGCGCTCCAAGGCATCTTGCAAGGTCATGGCGTTCATGACCGTAGCAATCATCCCAATATAGTCGGCAGTTGCTCGGTCCATGCCCGCAGCCGCGCCCTTAATTCCCCGGAAGATGTTGCCACCTCCCACCACAATGGCAGTTTGCACCCCCATACGGACAATATCTGCGACCTCATCGGCGATGTAGTCAACAATGGCTGGGTCAATTCCGTAAGGCAGGTCGCCCATCAATGCCTCACCGCTTAACTTCAGCAAGACCCGCTTATATGTAGTCCCCATGGGTGGATGATCTGAACTCTAAGTTTTCCAACCTACCATAGCAGTAGTGATGGGCCACTTGCATCTTGCCTAGGACAGTGGTGCGGCTGTTTTTGCAAAAATTGACTCTGAACACAAAAAATAGCGACCTGCAACACTCCCCACTGATTGCGATTGTCTGTCACTATGACTGGCGCCATTTGACCGAACAGCCGATTGAGTGGGTGCTCGCGGCTTCAATGGGTTGGTCGTTCAGAATTTTGGCGATCGCCTCTCGTAGATAGTGCTCGGTCACAGCGTCGGGATTCTGCGCGTTATTGTCGATCGCTCCGGTATAGCGAATAATTCCCTTCTGGTCGAGCAGATAAACTTCCGGGGTGCGCTCAGCGCCAAAGCTCTGGGCCACTTCCTGGGTAACATCGCGCAGGTAGGGGAAGTTGAGACCGTGATCGGCAGCAAAGGTCTTCATCTTCTCGAAGCTATCTTCGGGATAGCGAGTGTCGTCGTTGGGGTTAATCCCGATCAGCGTAAAGCCCTGACCTGAAAAGTCGGCCTGGATCTGCTTCAGGCGCTCTAGATAAAGCTTCACGTAGGGGCAGTGGTTACACATGAAGACCACCCCCACAGCTTTGTGGGTGTCGAGGTAGCGAGCCAGATGATGGACTGAGCCGTCGATGCCCGGAAGCTCAAAATCGGGCGCGTAGGTTCCAATGGGGGTGCTGGTTTCCATTACCATCCTTTTGCCAGAGCTTGGTATCCAATCAATTTATAAACCAATTTTGCGGCGGTGAACTCTGAAACCACCGACCCCTCAATCGGGGCCAGTTCCATCACATCGCCTCCGATGACTTCGTGCTGCTCGAAAATACGACGCAGGAAGGTGGTGAGGGAGTACCAGTTGAGTCCGCCCGGTTCGGGCGTGCCAACTCCTGGGATGAGCGTGGGGTCAATGCCGTCTAGGTCAATCGTGAAGAAGACTTTACGGGTGGGAATGGCAGCGATCGCCCGGTCCATCCAGGTGGGGTCTTGGGCAATCTCCCGTGCCCGAAACACCTTGAGTTGTCGCTCTTTGATCAACTCCGCTTCTTCCCGGCACATACTGCGGATGCCCACCTGCACCGTGGGCAGGCCCATGTCCACAATCCGCTTCATCACACAGGCATGATTGTAGAGTGAACCTTCATACTCATGCCGCAGATCTCCGTGGGCATCCACCTGAACAACGGTAAACGGCTCGTGGGGATACGCTTGCCGATACGCCTCAACGACACCAGCAGTAATGCTATGCTCTCCCCCCAAACTAATCACAAACTTGCCGTCTGCGATCATGGGAGCCAACGCTGCCTGGGTTTCTTGCAGCATTTGCTCAGCAGACACCTTGCCCTGACGGGTATCGGCCACAGGTCTGTGTGTCCAGATGCCCACCTGCCAAATCTCCCGATCGAATTCCTCGTCGTAGTCTTCGACTTCCTGGGATGCCTCTAGAATGGCAGCGGGGCCATTTTCACATCCTTTTCGGTAGGTCGTCGTTGCCTCGTAGGGGATCGGTAGGATCGCAACTCGCGCGGAGGCATAGTCCGTCGCGTAGTCTTCACCCAAGTAGGGCAGTGCTGCCGCCATTGGCTCAGTCACAACTGTCATGATGTTCCCCTTATCAATGCCAGATTTGATCCTGACACATTCCACGCAAAATGATGCAAGTTTGACAAGCAATGCTCATGTGCCTTGCTGATGAAAGCCAATTCAGCCCTTCACCCCACTGCCAATTTCGGAGGGCACGATATACCGTTGCATGACAGCAAAGAAGAGAAGGATGGGCGCGATCGAGATCACAGAGCCAGCGGCAATCAAGCGCCAGTCAAGGGAGAAGGAGCCAGCTAGCTTCGCAACACCCAAAGGCAGTGTGTAGTAGTCAGAGTCATCCAAGATAATCAGAGGCCAGAGGAAGTCGCTCCAGGCTCCAATGAAGACAAAAATTGCCAGGGTCACAAGGGCTGGACGAATGGCTGGAATCATGATGTGCCACCAGATCTCTAGTTCTGAGCAACCATCCATGCGGGCGGCCTCTTCAAGTTCCTTAGGAACTCCCTGGAAGGCCTGCCGCAGCAGGAAGATGCCAAAGGCAGAGGCGATCGCCGGAAAGATTAACCCCAGGTAGGTGTTCCGCAGGCCCAACTGCACCGTCAGGATATACAGCGGAATCATCACAATCTGGAAGGGAATCAAAATCGTTGCAACTACGAGGGCGAACAGCGCATCCCGTCCCTTAAAGCTCAGCCTGGCCAGGGGATAGGCCGCCAAAGAGCAAAACAGAAGATTCAGTGCCACCGTCAGGACTGCAACTAAGGTGCTGTTGAAGAGGTAGCGACCAAATGGATTGCTATTCCAAACTTCGACAAAGTTTCGCAGCGTTGGGCTAGCGGGGATGAATTGGGGGGGAAACTGAAAAATATTTTCCGTCGGAGATTTGAAGGCAGTACTGACTAGCCAGATCAGCGGCAGCAGCATGACGATCGCAATTCCACAGAGCACGCTGTAAATAGCGATTGTCTGCCAGGGCAATCGACGTACCCACTGGACAAGGGGCGATCGCGGCTGGCTGACGGAATTCTGGAGTTCGCCGCTCTGCACTAGAAACCTCCGCTCAGAACCAAGAATGACACGAGAAGGAACTACAACGGCACAAAGAACACAAAGTAAAGGCTCGGTATGCTGTGCCCTTTGGGGCAGACGATGCCAATGGACCTCTGTGGTGCTGTGCCTGCATCCGGGATTGTTTGCGAACCACCTGCACTGGTAAACAACAGCGGCGCAAACAATCCCTTCAGGATAGGAGCGATCGCCCCCAAGCCGTTAACGGACAACCGCCTCCGTATCATGCTGAGGATGCAGCGACTTGCCAACCTGAAGCACCGCATACAAGCGGTTGAGCGCGTTCATATAGGCATGGGCCGATGCAACAACAATATCCGTGTTAGCAGCGTGACCAGAGAAGATGCGACCTTCATGCTGCAAACGAATCGTCACTTCTCCGATCGCATCGATTCCGGCAGTCACCGATTGAACAGAAAACTCGATCAACTGATTCGGGATATTCACCACCCGGTTAATGGCCTTGTAGACGGCATCCACTGGGCCAGTTCCGATCGCCGCATCCATCAATTCCTGCCCATCAGGTGTGCGAACAATGACAGTAGCGGTGGGGCGAGCGTGATCTCCGCAGGAAACCTGGACGTGTTCCAGGTGAAAGAGTTCAGGCGTCTGCTGGATCTCATCGTTGACGATCGCCTCCAGATCCCAATCGGTGATCTCCTTCTTCTTATCCCCCAGTTCCTTGAAGCGCAGGAATGCTTTGTTCAACTCCTGCTCGGTCAACTCGAAGCCCAGTTCTCGCAGGCGACTGCGGAAGGCATTGCGCCCGGAGTGCTTGCCAAGCACAATCTGGTTATCAGTCAGCCCAATGGACTGGGCATCCATGATTTCATAGGTCAGCTTGTGCTTCAGCACGCCGTCTTGGTGGATTCCCGACTCGTGGGCAAAGGCATTGGCCCCAACGATCGCCTTATTAGGCTGCACCAGCATCCCGGTCAGGTTTGAAACCATGCGAGACGTTTTATAGATCTGGCGGGTGTCAATGTTGGTGAGGGGGTCTTCAGAGTCAGCCGGTCTGCCCAAGAAAGGATTGAAGTAGCTACGACGGACGTGCAGCGCCATCACAAGTTCTTCCAGGGCCGCATTGCCTGCTCGTTCGCCAATGCCGTTGATGGTGCATTCGAGTTGCCGTGCCCCATTCTTCACCGCCTCCAGGAAATTGGCCACTGCCATGCCCAAGTCGTTGTGACCGTGGACGGAGATAATTGCCTTGTCGATGTTGGGGACATTTTCTTTGATGCCCTTAATCAAGGCACCAAATTCACTAGGAGTGAGATAGCCCACCGTATCAGGGATGTTGACGGTGGTGGCACCAGCCTCGATTGCCACCGTCAGCAATTCGTAGAGAAATTCGGGGTCAGAGCGTCCGGCGTCTTCAGGCGAAAACTCGACATCCTCAACGAAGGATTTCGCGTAGGCCACCATTTCAGGGGCGATCGCCAACACCTCTTGGCGAGTCTTCTTCAGCTTGTATTGCAGGTGAATATCCGAGGAAGCAATGAAAGTATGGATCCGGGGCTTAGCGGCTGCCCTCAGCGCATCGGCTGCCGCCTTAATGTCTTGCAGAGTAGCACGCGCCAGACCGCAAATAATTGGGCCGTCGGGTGTACCCACTTGCTCGGCAATGCGACTGACGGCCTCAAAATCACCGGGGCTAGCGTAGGGAAACCCGGCTTCAATCACGTCTACGCCTAGTCGTGCCAGTTGCCGTGCAATCGTCAGCTTCTCGTCAACGTTCAGAGTTGCACCAGGAGATTGCTCTCCATCGCGGAGGGTTGTATCGAAGATAATGATACGTTCAGGCTTGGGTGTTGATTGCGTATTCATAGCTAAAGATTGACGATTGAACAAAGTATCACAGCAGCACATCAAGCCAGCCACTCCAGGTCAGCCTGGAGTCCTGCAACCAGATGTTCAACAAAAAACTAGGCGTAACCATATTCTAGTCGGAGTCATCGCTCTGCTTAAACATCTGCGAGAGCAATTGTCTGGGGATCGTCACCAAGGTCTGCTGACCAGTCAGTTGACTGCCTAGCCGCTCCTCAGTTGTCCACTTTCTCGATAAAGCTCCGGATGTCATTCAAGTCAATGTAGCGATCGGTCGCATTCCGCAGTTCACGGGCAATCATGCCCTCTGTCGAAACGACCGTGATGTGAGTATTCTTAGCTCGCAGCAGTTCGATTGCCCGTTCAAAATCACCGTCTCCACTAAACAAAACAACCCGGTCGTACTGGTCCACCGTACTAAACATATCCACCACGATCTCAATGTCCAGGTTTGCCTTCTGAGAATAGCGACCCGACGAATCGTCGTAGTATTCCTTCAAGATTTTCGTCCTCACGGTGTAGCCCAAACTGATTAGCGCATCTCGAAACCCGCGCTGATCCTGAGGATCTTTCAGGCCGGTATACCAAAAGGCGTTGATCAGGCTGACTTCAGGGTCATTCGTAAAATACTCCAGGACGCGGCGCGGATCGAAAAACCAACCATTCTTTTGTTGAGCGTAGAACATATTGTTCCCGTCAACAAAAATGGATAGACGGCTTGTATTAGACATAGAAATTAGACCTAAGATCTTAAATCGTGAACCAAATAGAGAACGATAGGAAGTTCTGATAAGACAGTTTCAAGCTAAAACCGCTGAACCAGTGGGCTGACCCACTATCCAGATTAACCGCACCCAATAAAACGCTTGCGCTTGATAAGCTGGCGGAGCTTACCCATACCCCCTAGGGACAAACCGAAGGGCAATTCAACGGCCTGCAGCAGAAAAGAGCAAATTGCTCCTGCTGCGAGTAGTCACTTTTTTGTTTAGCTTACTCATGATTCGATAGATAGACACATCTTCATTGATTTAACCGATAGACACCCCGTCATCTTGACGTGTCTATCCTAAAAAAGAAAATTGTAGCGTTTCTCAGTCATTTGAGTCGGGACTCAAGCTCGCAAAAGCCCTGGAATGCCTTCAAGGCAAGCGTTTCAGAGCTTTTCGCGTACCACTTTCAGCCTGCCCACCCTGCGGGAAACAAGCCACCTGATTTTCTGTGCACGTCGCGCCCGGAAAATCAAGGGTTTCAGCGTATCCCAAATTCACGTTAGGACAAACCAACAGAACAGACAGAATGACCTCACATGTTTTAAGGGAGTGACAGAAAAGCTACAGATAAGAGCACCAATCACTCCAACTGCCGGGGTAGAGTTTTGCCCCTGTTCGCCCCGCTAGTTCCAGAGAGAGCAAATTCACACAAGCGGTTACACCAGAGCCACAATAGACAATGATTTCACTCGTTGGGGCGATCGCCTCCCAGCGTTGCTGCTGCTGCGGCACAGGCAATGTCTTCCCCTGAGCATCCGTGACCTCTTGCCAAGGATAATTCACGGCTCCTGGAATATGGCCAGCGATTGGGTCGATCGGTTCTCGCTCTCCCCGATAGCGTTCTGGTTCACGCGCATCCACCAGGACGACCTGGGGGTTGTCCCGACAAGCGATCACATCTTCCCGATCAACCACTTGCCCCGGCTGCACCTGGGGCGTAAAGTGCCCCGACCTCGGTTTGGGGATTGCAGGCGTAGTAGGATATCCTGCGGCCAGCCAGCCCGAAAAACCACCATCTAGGACAACAACGCGATTATGTCCCAGGTAGCGCAGTAGCCACCAGAAGCGGGAGGCAAAAGCCAATCTGGAGTCGTCGTAGGCAACGACCCAAGTCTCGCCAAAATGAACCCCAGCCGCCGCTAGTTTGGCCGCCAACTGGTCTGGATCGGGCAGGGGGTGCCGTCCGCCATGCCGCTGCACAGGGCTAGAGAGATCCTGATTCAGATCAAAGTAGAAGGCACCGGGAATGTGTCCGGCTTGGTACCGCTGGCGACCCGCACTGGGGTCAGCCAAGGAAAACCGACAATCGGCGATCGCCACATTGGGGTGATCGAGGACCTGAATCAACCAGTTTGCCGAAATCAGTGGATAGGCTGGTGCAAAATCTGGCATCATTGCCAATGACAACATAAACATTTACTGTTGTTACTTTACCAACAGAGTGGTTGTCAAAGCGGTGTGAGGCCGCGTCGAAGAGGCGCAGTTGGGCGGCTGCGCATCGTTTCGGCGAGGTTGGGGCTCAGACCAGCACTGATCATCTCAGTACACTCTTGTGCCCAAGGATACACCAGCAAGCGAATCAACGCTGAAAAGATGCCAGCTCAAGCCCTTAGAAGACATTAAGATTGAGTTTGTCTCGCCTTTACCAGAGAAATCTCCGTGAAAAACCTGATCTCTCCCCTTGTGAGATTGAACATACTGGTAAAAATAGAGGAAAAGATGCCCCAACCTCACTCGCAGGGTGGTAGGGGTGCATCGTTCCCTTCGGGTGGCCACTACAGACGTTAATGTGAGAACTGTTTCTGTGAACTGCCTCGATTCTGAAAAACCGAAAATCCTGGTTGTCGATGATCATCCATCTAGCCGGATGACGGCTGTCGCACTGCTTTCGGTTGAAGGCTACGACGTTTTAGAGGCAGAAAATGGTTCCGCAGCCCTGGAGTGTGTGGTCGGACATAATCCTGACCTCATCTTGCTCGATGTTATGATGCCAGGGATGGACGGCTACGAAGTGTGTCGGCGGCTGAAGCAGGATGAGCAGACTCGGCTGATTCCGGTTGTCTTTGTGACTGCCCTAAACGATCGGCGTGCTCGCCTGTTGGGGATCGAGGCCGGGGGGGATGACTTTCTCTCAAAGCCCTTCGACCAGCTTGAGTTGTCGGCACGGGTGCGATCGCTGATTCGGCAGAAGCGCCTCAATGAAGATTTGGATCACGCAGGCCAGGTTTTATTCTCGATCGCTCGTACCATCGAGAGTCGTGATCCCAACACGGGCGACCACTGCGAGCGACTGGTCATTCTCGGAAAAGCCTTTGGCGAGTTTTTGGGACTTTCCCGCACCGAAGTCCGCGATCTGATGTGGGGAGGATACCTCCACGATATTGGAAAGGTTGGCATTCCCGATAGTGTCCTGCTAAAGACGGGGCGGTTAACACCAAAAGAATGGGCAATTATGCGACAGCATGTGCTGATTGGTGAGCGTATTTGCCAGCCGCTGCGGACGATGCGGGGCGTGGTGCCCATCATCCGCCATCACCACGAGCGCTGGGATGGCTCCGGCTACCCGGATGGCCTCGTCAAAGACCAAATTCCTTTTCTGGCGCAGGTGTTTCAAATCATTGATATTTATGACGCCTTGACCCACGAGCGCCCCTATAAACCGGCTTTTTCCGTCCAGGAGTCGCTAGCGATTATGGAGCAGGAAACAGCACAGGGATGGCGCAACCCAGAACTAGTGCGGTTGTTCGCTGAGTTTATCAGCACTTATCAGTCCTCCGAACAGGTGTCACTTTCCCTCGGTATGCAGCTCTCTGTGTGAAGCAGGTTTCCTAAGGCTGACCAACACCACCGGATTGAGCGGCGAGAATCGTGTCAGTGCAGCGACGGTTGTAGAGCGCGACAGGTTGGCTTGCAAGAGGTTAGCTTGCCAGCGGTTGTGCTTGGCCCAGGCGATCGCTTCTGCTTGATGTTCCAGCGTTGCCAAGGCCAGCAGAACCAATCCTTGGGGGGCTAGGCAAGCCGCAACTCTGTCCAGAATGGCAATGAGGTTGCCGCCGCTGCCCCCAATAAAGACACGATGCGGGAGGGGCAGGTCTGCCAATACAGCCGGGGCATCCCCTGCGATTGGGATGACATTAGCCACATGAAAGCGATCGCGGTTCTGCCTGATCAGTTCAATCCCTGCTGCGGTCTTCTCAACCGCGTAAACCACTGAGGAGGGACAGAGGCGGGCAATCTCCACGGCAACGGATCCCGTCCCCGCACCGATGTCCCAAACTACTTGGTTAGGTTGCAGCGCCAACTCACCTAGCACTAGCAGCCGAATTTCTCGCTTGGTGATGAGGCCGGGGCGATCGCGGAAGCTGGCAAAACAAGCGTCTGGGATCCCCATCAGCGGCAAGTCAGCCAATAATTCAGTCGATGGGGTGTCCTGCCGGAGCAGAACGACGACATTGAGCGGATCAAAGGTGAGGGACTCCAACTCAGATAAGTCCAAACATCGAACCCGCTCCGATTCTCCCCCCAGATTTTCACAGACCCAGGCTTGGTAACGCACAGGCGGGGCCAAGTCGAGCAGCAACCGGGCAATGACTCCTGGCGTGTTGACATGATCAGTCAGCAGTGCAATTTTCTCGGCCCCTTGTTGGAGGGCCGTGACTAACTCGTCGAGCGATCGCCCGTGGACACTGACGAGGCGAGCATCCTGCCAGGGAACTTTGACCCGACTGAAGGCCAGTTGCACCGAACTGAGGTGGGGGTGAAAAGTCAACTGCTCCGGTGGCAAGTGTTCCAGCAGCAAGCGCCCAAAGCCAAAGAAGAGCGGATCGCCGGAGGTGAGGACGGCGATGAGCGGCGGTGGGGTGCTGGGCGCTGGCGGTTGAGAGGAGAGAGCAGCGAGGGTCTGGAGGGTGGCGTGGAGGTCGGTGAGCGGAAGTTGGGCCGCCGAGTGCTGGGGCAGATAGGCCAAGTGGCGATCGCTCCCCACGATGAGCGTCGCCCGTTGAAGGATGGCCTGCACCTGGGGCGAAAGGCCAGCCAAGCCATCCAGCCCGATACCAATCACATGAATGGGAGTCATGGTGTCGTGTCCTGACAGGAGGCCTCCCAAGCCAGTACTAGCAGGGCATTGAGGATAGCCGCAGCAGCGGGAGACCCCCCTTTGCGACCTTCAATGCGGATCTGGGGGACGGCAGTCTGGGCTAGCAATTGTTTAGATTCAAGCACGGAGATGAAGCCCACAGGGGCGCCAATCACCAAGGCGGGGGGCTGAGCGGCTTGTGCTGAAGGGCGATCGCGCCATGCATGACACAGCGCCATCAACGCGGTTGGGGCGTTCCCGACGACGAAAATTGCAGTCGGGTAGGTCGCCAAACAATGCAGCATCCCAGTCTCAGTGCGGGTTTTGCCAGGCAGAGCAGGGGTGCCAAACTCCACCGCAGTCAGGATGGGGTTTTGAAATGTTTGACCCACCAGGGTATGAATGCCCTGCCGTACCATGCTGACATCAACAACGATAGGGACTCGCTGCTGGAGTGCGGCGATCGACCCTGCAATGGCTCCCTGGCTAAAGCGCACCAGGTGTTTGAACTCGAAATCAGCGGTGCTGTGGATCACCCGCCGCACGATGGCATACTCTGCCGGTGAGAAGGAGTGGTCGCCAAACTCCTGGTCAATCACCGCAAAGCTCTGATCAAGAATAGGGTGGTTGAGGGAAGCCATGGAACAGTGACCCATGAGAAGTCCAAGGTTAGAAGTCCAAGGTTAGAAG
>DVEB01000321.1 GCA_015295905.1 Synechococcales cyanobacterium M55_K2018_004 | reverse complement strand
CGCGTTCTACCAAAAACTAACCGCTATTTTATAGAGGGATTCTGTATGAGATGCTGCCTTATGAGATGCTGCCTTCCTTGCGCAAGTGGGCACTCTAAGAAAAACCTCTGGAAACCAGTGCCCTACACCACAAGGGCCCAGTTCCAGAGGTGAGTCGCCTACTACCGTTTGGAGTTGCCTGGAGAGCGAGAATTCTTTTAGTTCAGCATCCAATTCGCATCACGAGCATATTAGGGAAGCGCAGTCGTTTGCGTCACCATCAGACTGACGACCCCTACACAAGCCATCAACAACAGTAAGCCCAACGAAATCGATTGCCCTAAATGCTTCGTATGATTCATTCAATCTCTCCTGTGAGAAGCGTATAATGTATTGTGGCTAACAGGATATCAATCCTTTCAAGAACAGAGCAAAAGATGACAAATTCTTTAGCTAACTTAACTTCTGTTCACCAGATAGTGAGTGGATACTCTTTGGCTTGACTCGATTGCCAATCTTTTACCTTATCTTAATGTCAGTTCGGGTTAAGAGGGTGTTGGGGCACCGCGCCCGGGCGGTGCCCCAACACCCTTAATTTTTCGTCTGCTGTAAAACGCGTTTTGTGGGAACCCCCGCGCCGCGGGGTTTCCCACAAAACGCTTAGTCCTAGCCTATGCGCGTAGCGCTATATCCTATGAAACTGGTTGCAAACGCGTTTAGTGTAGTGGGGGTACAGCACTATCCTGAACGCGCTTGAATTGCAATGACGGGCACCCTATGTGAGATTCTTCTCGTCAAAGATAATGCTTTTTTGAAGAGTCAACCGAGAGATTGCTGAGACTCTTGCAAGCGCAAAGGCGTATGCTAGGTTTGTAACGACAAACTTCCATCAGGGGAATAGGTCGAAGGCGTGGAGGCAATTTTTCAACTGCTGCTCAATGAGCTAAAACAGGCGACCCGTGCATCGCAACAAAACTGCCGGGATGTAGCAAGTCGCTTGGCAGACGAGGTTTCTCGCATTTGTGCAGAGAGCAAACGCATCCAGTCTTCCGGTGAAATAGAGGCCTGGTCATTGTCACTGGCGCGTCACCGGCTCAAGCAATGTTTGAAATACTATCAGTTGGGGTCACATCGGGGCCGAGTAGAGCTGCACAGCACGCTCAGTGCGGTGGTTTATCGCTACATTACCCCGCCCCAGATCCAATCCAGCTACCAGGCTCGGCTGACGCTAATCGAAGACTTTTTGCAAAGCTTCTACATCGAGTCAATCAACGCGTTTCGGCGAGAAAATGGCTTGCCAACCAACTACAGTCCTCGTACGTTGTTGGAACTAGCTGAGTATATGGCTTTTACTGAGCGTTATGGAAAACGACGGATTCCCCTGCCTGGTCGTCGCAGCCAGCAACTGATCATCCTACGGGCTCAGACTTTTTCCCAGCAACAACCGCCCGAAACAGCAATCGACATTGAACAGGCGGCTGAGGGCGCAACGGGGGAAAATGACCAGACCCGCAGCGCAGCACCCATGCAGCAGGTACGTGAACAAATGGTCGCTCAAGATCTAGAACCCTCTGAGGATGTCCTGCGGCAGGCAGTAGTCAAAGAATTGATGACCTACCTAGAGGAGCGACAACAGCAGGACTGCGCCGATTACTTTGCGTTGCGCCTGCAAGATCTCCCCGCCAATGAGATCGAAACCATCCTAGGGCTGACGTCCCGTCAGCGAGACTATCTCCAGCAACGGTTTAAATATCATCTCATTCGCTTTGCCCTGTCACACCACTGGGAACTGGTTCACCAGTGGCTTGAGGCGGATCTGGAACGCAACTTTGGCCTCACTTCAAATCAGTGGAAGTTGTTCCAGAGTAGTATTACTCATCAGCAGGCTGAACTGCTGCGCCTGAAACAGAAGGGACTCAATGAGAGAGCGATCGCCCAAACTTTGGGTTGCACGGTGAACCAAATCCAGAAACAGTGGACTAAACTATTGGAACAGGCGTGGGAAATTCGTAACAATTTAATATCCGGAGCAGGTGTGTCTGCCGATGAATAATCAATCAGCAGCCAGTGAATTTCTGGCGTGGCTCTTGCAAGATCCAACCCCAAACGTTGTGTTGCCGTTAGGGGGTACTCGCCCCAATCCTGAATCAGGAACGTTGGGAGAATTCGATCTGCAAGGGGATGACTTCGATCCCTTCGACTCAGAAGAACTGGAAGTATTGGAAGACTTCCTCCGCGAGTCTGGTGCCATCTCCGCCAAAACGAACCAATTATTTGAACCAGGAGATCAACCTGCTGTGCACGATCGTTTCTATGCTCTTTTAAAAAATCGGCTTCGGGCTGAAATTGAGCGCAATCCTCCCCGATTTCCCTGGGAACCGGAAGGAGGGTTTGACTATGAAGCTGAAGAACTCTCTGTCCCTCAGGTGATTGCGCCTTCCTTTTGGTCTGGTCAGTTGCAAAAACTCAACTTGCCAGTTCCCATGCCAGAAAACGTCCTGGAACACCTGCTGACTCAGTGCGAGGCATTGGTTCAGACCACTCTTCAAGAAGGAGCACGCTTAGTGCAGGCAGTTGAGGCTCTGTTTCCTGGACAGTCTCAGTCCCTCAATCAGCTTGCTGGGATGGTGATGACGGCTCCCGCTCGGACGGGAGGTGCCGTCAAGCCAGATGGATTTCCTAGCCACTACGATGCGGCGAATCAGGCGCAACAGATGGCACTATCGCTGCTGGCAGCTCGTGAGATTCTGCAGTCTCTCACACTTTCTGTCTCAGCTCAGAAGCCAAGCGTTGAGCGAGAGTGGGAGACCGCTGTGGGCACTCTGAAGCTGAAAGCAGAATCCGTAGCTCACGTCGGAAAGCTGCGGGTAGAAGGTCAGCTTCCCTGCGGGGGGAAACTGCAATTGCAAGGTCGCTCAACTCAGACAACGACAGCCCAACGTCCGAATGCCGGATGGGTTAGTGTTGAACTGTTTGACCTGCAACCCAATCAGATTTATCCGCTGGAAGTGCGTCTAGCCCTGCCCGATCAACCAACACTGATCTTCGCGGTGCAGTCACTACCAGAGGATTAGTGGGGTATTTTTCCTTTGCTTTAAACTCTCACGACAGATCCTTCCATCGGATCTGTCGTGAGAGTTTTTGGAATTGGTGCGATCGCTGTTTCTCTCGGTTTTGATACTGACTCCGTCGGTTATTGAGTCGGCTTGTTGTGATGTAAAACGTGTGCACAGCGCACGTTTTACATCACAATAAACTGTTACTTTACAGACGGATGCCGTATCAGTTAATCAGGGGCTAATACTCAATGCTGACACCTAAATTTGCTAACACTGTGGCATGGCACCAGGCTGAGATGCTGATGCAACCCATTTTCATTCGTGTCATTGACAACCTCCGCAAAGCCCTAGATGAATCAAGCTGGCGGGGGCGTTATCAGGAAATTCCTTTGTGGCCTGAAGGTGTGAGTGAAGCTACTAAAACGCAGGTCATGGAGTTACAGCAGTGCTTACAAGCTGCCCCCCCTGATATTGCCGTTGAATTACAGAAAAGACTTGCCCAGTTACCACAACCTCAACCCGGGTATTTACTTCAACTTGAGAAAGCAGGACGACAAGTCACTATTGATCTGTGGCAGTTATGTTATCAAATTTGTTTTAGGAACTACAGTCCGATCGTGAATGCGTCGGGTGATATTTTGGTTAAAATTGATACGAGCTTAATTGATGAAACCGGTGAAGTTGATTGGCAAAATTTAGACAACAAAACCAAAAATCTTGTGCAGCAGATCTTCAGCAGTCTTCCAGATGTCTAGAAGAGGTCTCAGTCAAGCTTGACTCATTCTGTGTGTTCTGTGTGCTTCATCCCTGGGCACTTCACTCAGCAACCACTTCACTCAGCAACCAAGAGAGCAGGTCACCTTTGCAGGCCCTCATCCCCCAGCCCCTTCTCCCAACCTGGGAGAAGGGGAGCCAAGGGTAAGCTGAAAACCTGATGCACACCCCGTAGCTCGGTAGCATCTCTCCCAGGTTGGGAGAAGGGGAGCCAAGGGTGAGGGCAAGCGTGACCTGCACCCAGCAATCAACGATTCATTGATCGACGAATGCCGGAGCAGGCTAACTTCGATGAGGGCGATCGCCCTACCGAAAGGGTGCATGTCACGTTT
>DVEB01000031.1 GCA_015295905.1 Synechococcales cyanobacterium M55_K2018_004 | reverse complement strand
CAAAACCCTTACTTTTCCGTGCGCGTCGCGCACGGAAAAGTAAGGGTTTCAGCTTCATTCCAAATTCACGTTATGGAGAAGGGAGCGGACTGGCAGGAGCCGGGGAGAGTCCCGGCAAGACGGGCGTGTCTAACCCTGGGAGCATCGGCGTCGGACGTTCAAGCCCAGGCAGGGGAACCTCCGTAGGGTTACTAGGATTTGTCGGTCTCAGGGGGTCAAAGTTGAATCTGGGGGTTGATTCGGGCTTGCCAGAAGCATCTAGGGTTGCCAGCGCCACGCGATCGCCCCCCACGGAACGTAGGATATCCAACACCCGCACAACATCGTTATAACTTGCCAACCGCGAGGCGTATAGCACCATGATTCCCTGCGGTTTTGCCAATCGAAAATCTTGCAGGACTTGAAACAACTGGTCTTCAGTGACCGGTGACTTTTCGACATAAATTTGCCCAACCGGGTCCACACTCACGACCAAGATTTCTCGCATCTGAGTGACTCCCGTGGAAGCGGCAGGCAAATCAACGTTGATGGCGTTTTGGCGAGTCAGGGTCACCGCTGCCAGAATAAAAAATGTCAGAATGCAGAAGATCACATCGATCAACGGCACAATTTCAATCCGAACTTCTGGTTCTGAGGCGACGGATTTAATTTTCATAACAGCGCGTTACCAAGGGAAACAGAACAAATGAGAAATCAGCAGTGAATTCAGGTGAATGAGTGTCTTGGCTAGGGCGTCGGTGTGCCACTCCCAGAAGCAGCCTCTGCCCCTGGATCCACCGTATTCAAATTGGCCTTCCCCTTGGCCCAGTCCGTCCGGTAGAGCAGTTCCAGTTCATTGCCGGCTCTCTGGAAAATTTTGACCTGCCCTGAAACCAGACCCTGGAAGACGCGGTAGAATGCCAGGCTAATAATCGCAACTAGCAACCCTGTCGCTGTTGAAATCAAGGCTTCAGAAATCCCCAGTGTCACGCCTTCCGTTGCGCCTGTCCCCAAGTCGCCCAGACGGATATCACTCAAGGAACTAATCAACCCCAGCACCGTCCCCAGCAGCCCTAACAGTGGAGCCAAGGCAATTGTTGCCTCCAATACCTTATCGCCCCGACGCATAGCGGCCAACTCTTCTTCGGCGGAGGCCTCCAGCGCCAGTTGAAAGACTTCAGGTTCGGGATTCTGGAGTGCTAAGGCTGCATTCAGAAAGCGCCCAATGGGTTGGTCGGTGGACTTGCTGGCTAGATCAGAGGCTGCATTCCAGTCACGCCGAGCTGCCTCCAGCACACGCCCAGACGTTTCCCGCTCACGGCTGAGCAGTTTCCACCAAAACCAAATTCGCTCAATGATCACCATCAACGACAGGACCGAGAGCAGCAGCAGGGGATACATGGCTAAGCCACCCTTCGCAAATGCCTCTCCAATGTTCACGCTTTGTTTTGCCTCCGTACAGGAACCAGCAGTTATTGAATACTGATTGCAGTCCACTCGATTCGACAGAGAACCTGATAAAAATCTGGGTTGTCTTGGATCTTGGCCTAGGGCTGTCTCAGCGAAAGATGCAATCGAGTATTTCAAATCGAGCATTTCAATTTTAGAGACATTGATGCGTTGTGTTGCAGCTTTTTGGCAGAACTCATCGGTTAGCAGAAATCCAAATTTTGCGAGTGGTGCAGGTAAAGTTGGCATCCCTCCCTTTCGGTCAGAGACGTCGGTCAGGAAAGTTTTGAAAAAATCCGCAGAAGCACGGAGATTAATCCGATGAACTGCTGAGACAGGTGGGTACTTTAAAACTATCAGCTCAGAAATTAGGCAGGCTAGAAACAGGCTCGACGTGGCGTTGCTTGATCTGGAGCTTAATTTGGGGATGAGGGGGGCAGGAATACAGTTCGCATCTCACAAATCTCAAAGGGTATCCTGCACATGCGCTGATCATACCCATTAGAGGCTTGTGTATCTGTTGTTGGTTTAGGGGATCAAGGTCATGGACTTTTCGGATTTGGAAGCGGCGATCGCCACCCAATCCTGGGAGCAAACGCCCGGTGAAGACTTGCAAACAGAGGAACTGCAAGATCGGATGCACCAGTTCCAGAATGCGACGCTAGAGGAAATTCGCGAACTGATGGAAACGGCAGTCGAATCCTATGCGCTCCTCTCCCCTTCGCTCCCCGATGCTTTGAAACACAAGGCTCGTCGAGAAATTGAATTTCTGGAAGGCCTCTTTCAAGCACGCCTCAACACGCTGATCCTCACCTTTCGAGGGAGGCAATCTTCTGACCTAGACTGGCAAATGGCCTAAGGAGAACCAAAGCGTTTTGCATCATGAGCGCGTAGCGCCATAGTATGGCTTTAGTCCACTTGTAGCAAGCTCAAATGACTAGAAGTTAACGTCAGTTCTGGTTAAGCGGGTTTTGGGGCACTGCGCCGGGCGCGGTGCCCCAAAACCCTTACTTTTCCGGGCGCGTCGCGCCCGGAAAAGTAAGGGTTTCAGCTTATCCCGATCCCGAATTCACGTTAGAAGTGAGGGGTGCTCATCCTGAGCATTGTTAGAAATTTTGGCACAATTGAGTCTAAACTCCCAAAAGCCGATAAGTTCTCCCTGAACTCTGGGCATCCTAGTCCTCATTGAATTGGGGTTGATCTATGCACCAAATCCGAACTGCAATCCTTGTTCTAGGATTTTCGTCGCTGTTGATGGGGCTGCCGTCGGTGGGGGTGGCCCAAACGACCAGTGAAGTCCAGTCAATGCAGATCTCCGCCCAGGCAAACGCATTGCTGCAGAAGGGTATTGAGCAGATCAACGAAGGAGACTATGCTGATGGAATTGCCGATCTGAATCGAGCGATTCAACTTAACCCCAACCTAGCAGTGGCCTATCTCTATCGGGGAGTCGCCTACGCAGCAACTAACAATCGAGAACAGGCGATCGCCGACTTTAACCAGGCCATTCGGCTGGACGCAAACCTGGCAGAAGCTTACCTGCGGCGAGGCATCCTCCTCTACGAAGGGGGAGATCAAGCGGCAGCACTGGCTGACTTTAACCAGCATTTGCAACTCAACCCGAATTCTGCAACGGGCCATCTCTACCGCGGCATGGTATATGCCGATCAGGATAATCTAGCGGGGGCAATGTCAGAGTTTGACCGGGCGCTTCAGCTCCAGGCCAACTATCCTGAAGCATTGGTGCACCGAGGAGCCGCTCACGCTCGCATGAGCAACCATGACCAGGCGATCCGTGATTTCAGCCAGGCCATTGCTTTACGGAGCAACTATGCCGAAGCCTATCTGAATCGTGGCGCCTCTGAATTTGCCTTGGGCAATTCTGCGGCAGCCCTGCGTGATTTTGATCGCACGCTGAGACTCAATAGCCAGCAGCCAACCGCCTATTACAATCGGGGGGCTGTCTTTTTTACAGTGGGCGATCGGGAAGCTGCTTTTGACGATTTCTCTCGGGCAGTGGAGTTAGATCCCAACTATTCTCAGGCGTACATTAGCCGCAGCCTAGTGTGGTTTGAGGTGGGCAATACCCCCAATGCGATGGCCGATCTGGAACGGGCGATCGCCCTGAACGCGCAGGATCCGACTCCCTACAAAGTGCGAGGGGATATGCGGATGCGGCTGGATGACTTTGCTGGTGCGATCGCTGACTATACCCAGGCAGTGACCCTCAGCCCCGACTATGCAGCAGCCTTTACAGCCCGGGCATCGGCGCGTGTTGCCCAGGGTGATAGCCTAGGAGCGGATGCCGACTTCAGTCGTGCCATTAGTCTCAACCCCCGCGACAGTGTGGCTTTTGCAAAACGGGCACAGGTACGCTCCAGTCTGGGTAATCTGGAGGGGGCTTTTAGTGACTATAGTCAGGCAATTCAACTCAACCCTCAGGATGCCGACTCCTTCTACCGTCGTGGTGTGGTGCGCAAGAGTATGGGCGATCGCACGGGTGCCCTGGATGATCTGCGGCGGGCCGAAGTGCTCTATCGTCAACAAAGCAATGCTCAGGGCTACCGAAACGTGCTGCGGACTTTAGACCAGTTCTAGCACCCATGGATGCAGAAGTTAGCGTTTAACGCGAATTTGGCGATCATAATAATTTTTGTAACTAATGTGAATTCTGGATAAGCTGAAACCCTTGCTGTTCCGTGCGCGACGCGCACGGAAC
>DVEB01000226.1 GCA_015295905.1 Synechococcales cyanobacterium M55_K2018_004 | reverse complement strand
CACGACAAACCGACTCAATAACCGACGGAGTCGGTATGAGCTGCGAGAGGCACAGTTGTTTATGAAAATCCTAGGTCAACGGCAATGCGGTGGGCACAGGCAAATCCCGAAAAGGCTACGGCATTTAGTCCCTGACCTGGAAAGGTGCTATCACCCACGCAGTAGAGGCCAGGAATGGCGGTGCGGTTAAACGGCATCCCCAATAAGCCCATCAGCTTCCGTCGAGGAATGGGGCCATAGGTACCGTCATCACGTCCCAAAAAACGGCGGTGCGTCCGCGGGGTGCCAGCCTCTTGGTAGTCTAGGGCTGCCGACAGACCGGGGAAAATGCGCTCGAGGCGATCGATGATCTGGGTGGCGATCGCCTCCTTCTTCTGTTGATAAGCCGTGGGAGAGAGGCCCTCCCAGTCACTCATCCAACTAGGGGCAAAGGTGTGGATGATGTGGTGACCGGCTGGGGCAAGGTCGGGGTCAAGCAGGGTAGGAATCGAGACGAAAATAGTGCCGTGGGAGGCTTCCATCTGTGTCCAGTCTTCTAGCAAAACGTGGTGACAGTCGGTGTCGGGTGGCAGAACTTCTGCCTTGACACCCAGATGCATACTGAAAAAGCTGGGAGATTTTTGATAGCGCTGCTGCCACTTCCGTTCACTGCGGGGCATCGAGTCCTGCGGCAACAGTTTCTCGAAGGTGTCCCAGCGGGTGGCGTTAGAAACAATGCGTTTGGCGCGAAACTCCTTACCGTTTGCCAATTTCACACCCACGGCACGACCATTTTCCATCAGAATTTCAGTCACTCGTGCTCTATATAGGATTTGGCTGCCAGCTTTTTCTAGCCCTGCCACGAGCTTTTGAGCGATCTGGCCAACCCCTCCTCTGGGGTAGTTAATGCCGCCATAGTGGCGATCGCTAAACACCATCCCCGCATTAATCATGGGCGTTTTTTCTGCGGGGACGACCGACCAGATGTAGCACTCCATGTCGATGAACTTGAGCAGGTCAGGGTCGCTGATGTAGCGTCGCGCCACCTCCCCTACGTTCTGCGGCAGGTACTTCACCAACCCCAAACAGGCAAAGGGATGCTGGAAAAATACCCGGGTCAGATAACGCGGCTCCTCTAGAGACAACAACTCCATGGCGTTGAGGCAATTGAACACGGCCCAGCACTCGTCGTAGAACTGGCGAATGCCCTTTGCCTCATGGGGAAACGTAGCTGTCAGTGCTTGCAAAAATTTTTCATAGTCGCGGTGGACTTTGAGGTCAAACCCATCGGGCAAGTGATAGCAGACTTGTACCGGGTCGGGTATGGTGTCGATCTGTTGTCCAACCGCGGCTAAAGCGCGCGTCAGTAGGTTCGTGGTGCCCTGAGTACCAAAGCCAAAAATCATCGATGCGCCGACATCAAAGCGGTAGCCTTCGCGTTCAAAGTAGCCTGCACTGCCACCGGGGATCAGGTAGCGTTCTAGCACCAGCACCTTTGCCCCTTTTGCTGCCAGTTGCGTTGCCGTGACTAACCCGCCAATCCCAGAGCCAATCACAATGACATCAAAACGTGCTTCGTTGTGGATGGGAGCGGCAACAGGACGGGCGATCGCATCGATAGACATAGCAACAGTCGTTGAGAAATTGATGACTTTCCTTAGTGTATCGGAGTGTAAAGCCACTCTGATCGGCGCCCCAGAGCTTACTGAAAATTATTTACAAGAATTCATTGAAAAAGAAAGCGGGGGATTGGTGAAAACCAATCCCTCCTGCCGATCCGATATGAGAGGAGAACACAATATTGACCATAACCTTATTGAAAAAATTTGTCAATAAATGGATCGCGCCAGCCGATCAACCAATGGTGACAGCGAGGGTTGACGGGTGCATGTCACCTTTGCCCTCTCCCTAAATCCCTCTCCCAAGCTAGGAGAGGGACTTTGAGATGCTCGGCTCCCCTTCTCCCAAGTTGGGAGAAGGGGCTGGGGGATGAGAGGTCTGCAAAGGTGACAGCGAGTGTTAACAGCACGGCCTAGCTGGGTTAACCAATAATTTTTTTTGCGGGAACGGCGCATGGAGTGAGTCATTCACGCCAAAATCGATTTGGCCTAGGCAAGACTTGTATGGCACTAGATTGAAAATGATGAGGAAGGTGGCGATCGCTCTTCGCAGCTTTGCTATGATTGATAAACTAGAAAGTAAGCGGATGTGGCGGAATTGGTAGACGCGCTAGATTTAGGTTCTAGTACCGCAAGGTGTGAAGGTTCAAGTCCTTTCATCCGCATGACACTTGCAGCATAAAGCGCTCTGAAGCTTATGCGTTTAGCGGCATGAGTTTGAGTAAGATTGCGCGATCGCATTCTGGCCCGCACACGGATTGCATTTCAGCATGAAAACCAGAGGTCAGAGGGTTGCCCCCTTATGGCTGACTCCCTCCAATTTCTGGTGTGGTGTTAGTCTGCCACGGGCGGCCTCACACCACACCCGAAGCAGACAATGAAACGTGCTGGATATCTTTCAGCCTCCTTGCAGTGCTTGCACTTATGCGTCTTGCAGTGCTTGCACTTATGCGTATAGTGGGGAAAGTATTACGCTTTCTCCTATCGCTACTCTGCTCCATGTCTATCCGTCCCAAACTGGAACCTGCGTCTCCTTCCACGTGGGCATCCTCTGCAACCATTACTAGCCGTATCCCCTGGTTCTGGTTAGGGATGGCCAGCATTTTCCTAGTGTCGCTGGGGCTTCGCTTTTGGGGATTGAGCCGGTTTAATGTGCTGGTCTTCGATGAAGTCTATTACGCCAACTTTGCAGCAGGATTTCTGCGGGGAGAGCAGCAGTTTGGCGGGCATCCTCCCCTCAGCACCTACATTCATGCCTTTGGCATCTGGGTGGCGCAGGATCTGGGCTGGGGAGATCCGTCCCTCAGCAACAACCTCACAGGTACTCTACTGACCACCTTCAGCTACCGCTGGATCAATGCTCTGATTGGGTCGTTCATTCCCTGGGTGGTGGGGGCGATCGCCTTTCAACTGATTCCCCGGTACTCCTTCGCATTTCTGGCAGCACTGTTTGCCGCTGCCGATGGGCTGTTTTTAGTGGAGTCGCGCTATGCCCTCAACAATATTTTTCTGGTGCTGTTTGGGCTATTGGGGCACCTGTTTTTGCTCCTGGCGCTGAAGGCACGTCGCCGACAACTCAGCGGTGATTTCTCGGAGGATGGTAAAAGCGATCGCACCGTTACGCTGGAATTTTGGACATTGCTCACCCTGGCAGGAATTGGCTTTGCCGCTGCAATTGCGATCAAGTGGAATGGGGCAGGTTTTTTGCTGGGAGCCTATCTGCTGTGGGCGATCGCCTGGGGTGTACGCTGGTGCGAGAGCAGACGGGGCATCAGTCAGGGCTATTTGCGGGGGCGAGATCTGAGTCCGCTGGAAACGCTGTCTCGGCTCACTCCGCTCCACGTGCTGTACGCTCTTGCCTTGGTTCCGGCGATCGCCTATAGGCTGAGTTGGATCCCCTACGAGCAGCTTAATCCATCCAAAAGTTTCTGGCAGTGGCAACTGGCAGTCTTGGATTACCATCAGCGGGTCGGTGGCATGGAGGCACATCCCTACTGCTCTCCCTGGTATTCCTGGCCCCTGATGGCGCGTCCGGTGGCTTACTTCTATCAGGTGGGGGCAGGGGCAGGGGAAACGCCTCTGCCTGGGCGAAGCGGGGAAGTCTTCTACGATGTCCACGCCATAGGCAATCCGATTTTGTGGTGGTTGTCCACAGCGGCAATTGTGCTGATCGCAGTAGTGCTGCTGGTGCAGGTTTGGAAGACCTGTCGCCGTTTGATAGATGCCCACTTGCCCGCTCCAACTAGCGTCTTGACGCCCAAGCGCCCCTCCACTTGGGCAATGGCGTTCCTAGTGACGAACTGGGCAACCAACTGGCTCCCCTGGGCAAAGGTGACGCGCTGTGTCTTTCTGTATCACTATATGGGAGCATCAGTTTTTTCCTTAATGGCGATCGCCCTCATTGTCGATCGCAATCTCCGCAGCCAAGAGCCGACGCGACGACAATTGGCAATCGGAGCAATCGGGCTGGTTCTGCTGGCCTTTGTCTTCTGGATGCCGCTCTACCTAGGACTCCCCATGTCAGCGACAGGATTGCAAATTCGCCGCTGGTTTCCCTCCTGGATCTAATACGGAATCCGTCTATAAAGTAGCTGTTTGTTGTGGTGTGAAACGGGCGCTGCGCGCCCC
>DVEB01000067.1 GCA_015295905.1 Synechococcales cyanobacterium M55_K2018_004 | reverse complement strand
CTACCAAAAACTAACTGCTACTTTACAGGCGGATTCCGTATCAGTAGATTACGTGGATTCCAGATAAGCTAAAGCCCTTGATGTTCTGTTCGCGTTACGCCAGAACATCAAGGGCTTGGGGACAGCGCGTCCGGCGCGGTGCCCCCAAACCCGCTTAACCAGGACTGACGTTCAATAGGCATCCGCAGAGTCGAAACGTCTAGCTGTTGTGTGGGGGGGGACTGTATGCTCCCATCTAAAATTAAAGGGAGCCACTACCACGTCGAGAAAAGCTGACGTGGTGAGGTAGGCGATCGCTACAATAATTGAAGTCAAGTATTCACGCATTTACAAATGAGTCTCAACAACCGCGCCCTGCGTTCTCAACCGCTCCATCAACGGGCAGAAGTGATTCCCCTTAGCAAAGATGCCTCCATCCTCGACTGGCTCGAACAAAGTGGGCGTCTGCTGGAAGCCCCTGCTGCCGAGAGTGTCTTTGATGAGGCGACCCCTGAGGAACTGTCAGACTTCATCGGTGACAGCGATAGCTACGATTACGATGACGACGACGACGATCTGGATTTAGAAGATTGATGATTAGGCATTGCTGATTTAGCCAATCATTTTTTGAGTGAGAGGTGCACGGGTGCATGTCACGTTTGCCTTCACCCTAAAAATTCCTCTCCCAACTTGGGAGACAGACTTTGAGATGCTCTGCTCTCCTTCTCCCAAGTTGGGAGAAGAGGTGGGGGGATGAGGGCCTGCCGAGGTGACATGCTCTCGAGGTGCACTCCATGCACCCCTGACTCAAACCATCACAGAGAGACACTAACCTGTTCGTTGATCCACCCCAGATAGGGAGCAAACCCTGCGACAATTGGCAGGGCGATGATTTCGGGAACCTGATAGGAATGGAGCGATCGCACCCTAGCCTCCAGTCGCTCAAATTTTTGCAGGTCAGTTTTAATCACCAATTGCCATTCCTGCTCCTGCTGCACTTTCCCCTGCCAGGCATAAACTGACTGAATCGGAAACAAACTAACACAGGCGGCAAGATGCTCCTCTACAAGTGTTTGGGCGATCACTTCAGCCTCAGCCTGAGACGCTGTTGTCACCAAAACACAGCCACTTGTAATTGCTTGGACTTCCATCGTGCTATCCCAGGTAATTACTGATACGGAATCCGTCTGTAAGATAACGTGAATTCGGAATAAGCTGAAATCCTTGCTTTTCCGGGCGCGACGCATACGGAAAAGCAAGGATTTTGGGTCACCGCGCCCGGCGTGGTGACCCAAAACCTTCTTAACCAGAACTGACGCTAAGATAACAGGTTGTTGGGGGTGTAAAACGATTACTGCGCGCCCGTTTTACACCCCAATAACCTCACCCAATCACCGACGGCATCGGCATGAGGCAGCAATAGTACTTCTAACGGTCAACGCCCCCAGTGAAAAACTTATAGAAAATCTATTATTTTTAATTATTTCCGATGGAATTATTAGCTATTATCCACCGTTAAGGTCACTGATTCGGTTCTTGATGGTTTTGTATCAGGGAAGCTGTGTTCCCTTGCCCAGGATCGTAGCGTTGACACACTGATTTCCAAACGCTAACACGAGCAGTACGCATACCACCTCCAGGCAGAAGAATCACCAGTGTTATGGAGTGTAGCCAGATCAACAAGTGCATCAGTATCGCCATAGCCACAGGGGAGGACGGGGTACAGGAGTGGAACCCTTGGCCAGGAATAAAGCTCCTCGTCCCCTTCGCCCTAACAGGGTTAGCCAGTGCTATATCTATAGCAGTGTGCGCATTGATCTAAGTACACAAAAAACGATACTTAATCAAAAGTGCTCAGCGCTATGACTCGGGTTTCAAGCTTAATTTTTATTGATTGACTAAAAAATCGCTGCCCGTCTGTTCAATGGATACCCCCGCTGGGAATTCTAAGTAAAGTTCAACGAATGGTTGATGTATTGAGGGAACAGCAGTCATGCCCACCCCCATGCCCAGACCCAGTTCACATGGTGAAAAGGATAACTCCGCTATGTCTAAGCCTTTCAGTTGCGGACTGCTCGTTGCGACTCCAATACTCATCAGTGGAGCTTTTTCAGCCTTTCAAGCAGACTCTCGCCTCTTTGCTCGGCTTGAGATGGACTGGGAACACCTATACCAACTGGCAGATGGATGCCCTGAATTCGCTGTAGAATTGCTCGACCTGTTTGTACAAGACAGCACTGAACAGTTACACGAACTGCGGCAGGCGATCGCCCAGCAAAACTACATCCTTGCTGAACGAGTTGCCCACTATCTCAAGGGGGCGAGTGGTAATGTTGGCATCAACGCCATGTATGCGATCGCGGCTCAACTCGAACACCAGTTGCGACAGCAGCAGTGGCATGGTGCAGACGCCTTGGTGAATCGCTTGGCGGGGTTGCTACAAGATGTAAAAGCACTTCTCACTCCTCAAGTGGCCTGATCCCTCAGCGTGAAGCATTGCCCAGAAGATAGATATTCCGAACCGAATCTTTGACCTCAAAGGCTTGAATGACCCCAAACCCTTGCTGTTCTGTGCGCGTCGCGCAGAGAACAGCAAGGGTTTCAGCTTATCCGGAATTCACGTTAACACGTTTGAATGACCTAAAAAGTTTTAATGAAGAGGAGGCAGTTGCGTTGATCGCTAGTACGGTTGTAGCTCAGACTATCTGCCATCTTTTTCATTAGCTTCAGGCCGCGCCCGCTTTCCGCATTCCGATCCATCTCCTGAGACAGATTTGCAATCTGGTCTCCCAGATTTGACTCTGGCCCACAGTCCCAGATGCGTAACTCGATCTGGTGTTGCAGAACGCGGACTTCCATCTCTATCATTGGGCCTTCCGATCTTGGTTCTTCTGAGTAGCCTCGATGAGCATGGCGCACAGCGTTTGTAAATGCCTCTGCCAGAACAAGCTGACTCTGCAACCAAACGGTGTAGGGCACAGGTTCCTGGTTAAATTGGTCAAACCAAAGCAGAACCTGGGGCAAAGCATCCAAGTCGTTCTTGATTAAAATCTGATCGGACTGCAACAACTCCAACAAAACTTCCTCCCTACTCCTTGGCCGCAATTTTCATGCCTACGATTCTTGTCATTGATGATGACCCCATTGTCCAAGTCATACTCAAGAAAGCGTTGCGAGGGGAGGGCTACGACATTGTGATGGCGGCAGATGGGGAAGCAGGGATCGCCCAAGCGCGCGCCCTCACACCAGCGTTAATTATCTGTGATTGGATGATGCCCAAGCTAGACGGACTACAAGTCTGTCAGTATGTTAAAGCTGACCCAGCGCTGGCAACAACGTTTTTCATTCTACTGACTGCACGCGGAGGGATTGAGGATCGCGTCATTGGGCTGGACAACGGAGCAGATGATTTTTTGGCAAAACCAATCGAAATTAGTGAACTCAAGGCACGAGTACGGGCTGGGCTGCGGCTATATCAGCTCAACCAAGATTTGCAGCACCAGAAACAATTGCTAGAGCGAGAACTGGCGGAGGCAGCATCCTATGTTCAGTCGTTGCTGCCACCGCCGCTGACGGGCGACATTCAGATTGACTCTCGGTTTATTCCTTCCAGTCAGTTAGGGGGCGACTGCTTCGATTACTTCTGGCTTGACCCTGATTATCTGGCAGTATACCTGCTGGATGTTTCAGGACATGGGCTGGGGGCAGCGCTGCCCTCAATTTCAATTCTCAATTTATTGCGATCGCAGTCTCTCCCCAACGTCAATTTCTACCAGCCCCACGACGTGCTACGGGCGTTGAATGAGACGTTTCAGATGGATGACCAAAACGCTAAGTATTTTACAATCTGGTACGGCGTCTATAACCGGGTCAAGCACCAATTGACCTACGCTAGTGCCGGTCATCCTCCAGCGCTGCTGCTCCACCGCTCTCAAGCGGGAGCAATGGAGGTGACTCAACTACGGACTCCAGGGTTGCCCGTGGGCATGATGACGGAAATTAACTTCGTTAGCGATCGCTGCGAAGTGCCACCGGGTAGCCAACTATATATCTTCAGCGATGGCATTTACGAACCCTTGAACCACTTTGAGCAAAAGGTTTGGGGGCTGGATGTGTTCATCTGCCTGCTCAGTCAGCAGAGTGGCAGTGAGAGTTTAGATGCCATCCTAGAGACTATCCATCAGCGAACCACGGCCGATGCTTTCAATGACGACCTCTCGCTCTTGCGGGTGCAATTTCCCTGAATTTCCAGCAAATTCACGACCACTACTGCGGCAATTGGCCGTCAACCGAACAGTAAGGCAGAGGCAACCTGCCGCTGGCACTGTCAGTGAACTAGTTAGCAAACTAGGATGAATAAGGCTGTGAGCTGCGATCGCCCATGCCCACTCACGCCCCTCCTCACGAACCAGACAACACGCCACGGCTAAAGTCGTCCTGACTGGCAAAAATTTCAAAGACCCGATCCATACTGGTGAGCTCAAACAGAATCCGGATCTGGTCGCTGATGGAACAAACACACAGGCGCTTCCCTGCCGAGCGTGCGGCCTTTAACCCATTCACTAAAGCTCCCAAACCAGAGCTATCCATAAAATTCACATGCTTGAGGTCAACCAGCACAGTATCGGCCTCTGTTTGAATGGCTTCGTCAAGCATCAGACGAAACTGATGAACTTGGTTGCTGGCTAGCATTCCACTAGGTTGAAGAACTTTGACGCTTGAGTTCATAGGCTTTATGCGATGAGTTAGAGCTTCATGCATCCTGATATCGACCCACGTTTGTCGCTATCAACCTGTCATAATTTTTCTCGGAACGACATGGGATAAAATACTTAACCTCTCTTTACAAAGAATACCAGGTGTCAGTTTTTCCAGTACACCAAGCTGTTGTCAGTTTTTCCAGTACACCAAGCTGTACGTTCCTACAGAGCTATGCGCTGCAGTCCGGTCTCATGGCGCGCCGTGCGCCACAGTGCGCCTCTCATCCAATCGTCTATCTTCAGATCGTCTGTCTTCAACGTCAGTTCTGATTAGGAGAGTTTTGGGTCACCGCGCCGGGCGCGATGCCCCAAAATCCCCACTGTTGCGTGCGCGACGCGCACGCAACAGCAAGGGTCTCAGCGTATCCTGAGAATTCATGTTTCAAATACACAGCGCTACGCGCTATCGCTGCTGGCAGTTATAAAGCAAACTTCAGATGCGGCGAAGCCTAGAATCATAGACGATTCAGGAGGCTTTGGGAGGAGACGTGGGCATCAGCGGAGTAATCACATCTGTGACAATGGCCTCAGGTTCAGCACTAAAATTTTCGGGCGATCGCCCCTCTGCCCCAAGACTGACAGCACTGACCAGAGGTTCCAGAGGTGGTTCAGGCCGGTGCAGCATTTCCCGGGCACGCGCCAAGCTAGAGGCTAGACTAATCCCCTCTTGAGTCAAGAGTCCCAATACCCTTTGACTGCCTCGTTCCAGCACCGGCAGTTGGTAGAGGCCACGAGTGGTCATGCGGGCGATCGCAGCAGGTAACGGTTCGTCTGGATAGGCCAGCAACACATCTTTAGTGCAAAGTGCGTGCAGCGGTTGCTGCAAGAGCAATGCAGCGGTTGCTTCATCCTTCGCCCGTACCAGCAAGCGATTAACATCCTGAAGTGTCAGAATGCCAACCAAGTAGCCCGCCTCATCCATCACCAAGGCCGCATGGCAGCGATGGAGGAGCAACTGCTCGCCAGCAGTCTCCAGCGTCATGCTCGCGGGCAGTTGCAGAGGAATTGGTTGCAGGGCATCGATGACCCGCAGTTGATCAGCCCCTTCAAAGGGCAGGGTCACGCCGATTTTTTGCTGTTCGCCATCCGAGTCAAGTTGCATCGGTTGCAACCGTTCTACCATCCAAGCACTCAGCCCCACAGCGGCCATCAAGGGCAACACAATTCGGTAGTCTTGAGTGAGTTCAAATAGCAGCAGAATCGCCGTCATGGGTGCTCGCACACTGCCAGCCAGCACTGCGGCCATGCCGACCATCGCATAGGCAGGTGGGGTTGCCATATAAGGGCGTAGCATCGGTAGGGCGATCGCCAGTACCTTGCCATAGCTCGACCCCAGGGATGCCCCCAAAAACATAGCTGGGGCGAAGAAACCGCCCACAAAGCCACTACCAAAACTCCAGGCCGTCATCAGCAGTTTAAGCACCAGCAAAGCCAGCACTAGCCCCAAGGGAAACTGAACATCCTGCAAAATCGACTCCACCGTCTCGTACCCCACCCCCATGACCTGGGGGAACTTCAGGGCAACCAGCCCCACCCCCACACCCCCCACCAGTGGATGCAGGGGTTGGGGAATTGCTGCCAACCAACGCAACCCTGCCACCTTGCCATGAAAGCAGTCTTGCAAGACGCTGATTGTCTTCTTGAACAGAATTGAAATCAAGCTCGCGAATACCCCTAAACCAATGTATAGCGGCAGTTCTAGCAGACTGCGAACTTCGTAGGCAGGCAAATCGAAAGCAGGCTTGGCTCCCAGGCCAATTTGAGCAATCCACGCGGCAATGACCGAGGCCAGCAGGACAACCGTTGCCGAAGAGGCGACCGATGTCGTCCCGAGCACCACTTCCAGGGCAAAGAAAACACCGGCGATCGGGGCATTAAACCCGGCTGCCAAACCCGCCGCTGCCCCTGCCCCCAGCAACACCTTCTGGCGAGCCTGCGACACCTTCAACACCTGCCCTAACAGCAGGCTGAAGTTCGCTCCAATTTCTACACTGGGGCCTTCCGGACCCAGCGACGCCCCACTCCCCAAGGAGACCGCTGCTGCCACCATTTTGCTAATCGGTTTAAGGGGGAGCAGCTCATGCCCACCTTTGAGCATTTCCATCAGGGCACTCAGCCCCGGCCCAAAATCTTTCACCTGCCACCGCAACACGCCGATCACCGCACCACCGAGGACTGGGATCAGGGCCAGCGTCCAATGCCCCCAGATAGATAAATATCCCGAGACCTCCCCATACATGAACCGGCTAATGATGTGAATGAGGAAGCGAAACAAAACGACTCCGGCTCCTGCACCTAGGCCAATCAGCAAAGCAAGCAGCAGCAAAATCGTATCCGGCGTGGGCCGAAACAGATGCAAAAACCTTTGCAGGAGTGAGTCTGGAGATGCCGTCTCTGGAGGAACAGTGAGGTGCTGCTCTGGAGGTGGGGAAGGAGTCATCATGACGAAGCGGGTGGGCACGGAGTCTTCTTCTATTTTGCGGGATTAGCAGCGGTTTCTGGAGCGTCCTGTCACCCAGTTTGCGGTTTTCCAAAATAGCCGTCTGTTGGAGCGCTGAGTGGAGTGATGGGGCTAGGGCCATCTTCGGCCTGCTGTGCGGGTGCAGACCACCTACCCAGGAGCGATCGCTCCTGTCTGGCCTGACTCTACACCAGTCTGCAGCTCCGCCCTTGGGAGGCATTTTCCCCAAGAAAATTGCGTTTCTTAACCTTGATCCCCTTGCAAACTGTGCAGTTGAGTCCCACACTGGATGTGGGATTAGACATGGCAGTGGAGGGGCAGACGTGAAAAAAGTAATGGCGATTATTCTGGGCGGTGGTGCGGGAACCCGTCTCTATCCACTGACCAAGCTACGGGCGAAACCAGCAGTCCCCCTGGCTGGGAAGTACCGGTTAATTGATATCCCTGTCAGCAACTGCATTAACTCCGACATTTATCAAATCTACGTCCTGACGCAGTTCAACTCTGCCTCGTTGAACCGTCATATTTCTCGTACCTATAGCTTTTCTGGCTTCCATGGGGGATTTGTCGAGATTCTGGCTGCCCAGCAGACCCCCGAAAACCCCAACTGGTTTCAGGGCACTGCCGATGCAGTACGGCAATATCTGTGGTTGTTCCAAGAGTTTGATGTTGACGAGTATCTGATCCTGTCGGGCGACCATCTTTATCGGATGGACTACTCAGACTTTGTGCAACGCCACCGGGAAACCAACGCCGACATCACCATCTCTGTGATCCCGATGGATGAGAAGCGGGCTTCTGATTTTGGTCTGATGAAGATCGACCGCAATGGCCGTGTGATTGACTTCTCTGAAAAGCCTAAAGGGGAAGCGCTGCGCCAAATGCAGGTCGATACAACAGTTCTGGGTCTGTCGCCTAAGGAAGCCAAAAATAATCCCTACATTGCCTCTATGGGGATCTACGTCTTCAAGAAGGACGTGCTCCTTGAGGTGTTGCGGCGATCGCCCGAGCAGACTGACTTTGGCAAAGAAATCATCCCCGCCGCCGCCAAGGAGTACAACGTACAAGCCTATCTCTTCAACGGCTATTGGGAAGATATCGGAACCATTGAGGCTTTCTACGAAGCAAACCTAGCCCTCACCCAACAACCCCATCCTCCCTTTAGCTTCTACGATGAGAAGGCCCCCATCTATACGCGAGGTCGGTATTTGCCCCCCAGCAAGTTGCTCGATTGCCAGATCACTGAGTCCATGATTGGGGAGGGCTGCATTCTCAAGGATTGCCGCATCCATCACTCTGTGTTAGGTATTCGCACTCGCGTCGAGTCGGGAGCAACCGTGCAAGACACCCTAATTATGGGAGCCGACTTCTATCAACCGATGGCAGAGCGTCAGGCCCATTGTAGTCAAGGGAAAATCCCTATTGGCATTGGTGCTAACAGCATTATTCGGCGCGCCATCATTGATAAGAATGCCTGCATTGGCTGTGATGTCCAAATTGTCAACAAAGACCGGGTGGAAGAAGCAGAGCGGGAGTCGCAGGGTTTCTATATCCGTAACGGGATTGTGGTTGTCCTGAAAAATGCCACCATCCCCGACGGCACCATTATTTAGCGTGAATTCGGAACAGCAAGAGTGTTGGGGCACCGCGCCGTGTGCAGTGCCCCAACACCCTCTCAACCCGAGCTGACGTTCACTCACTCACCTTCATGCCCTCGCTGCTGATGTTGATTGGTCTGCCAGGCAGTGGCAAATCAACGCTAGCCCGACACCTTGCGGCGCAGGGGAAAGGGTGGGTGCTGGTGTCTACCGATGCAATTCGGGCCCAGTTGTTTGGGGATGAGGCGATTCAAGGCCCCTGGCTGGCAGTCCAGCGTGAGGTGGAGCGATCGCTCCGTCTCGCGGCTCAGCAAGCTGAAGCTGGCATTGTCGAGGGGGCCATCTACGACGCCACCAATGCAGTCCGCAAACACCGTCGTGCAGCAATCGCCTTGATCCGTCAGTGTGGCTTCACGACGATCACAGGCTTGTGGCTCGACGTTCCCCTAGAGGTTTGCCTGCAACGGAACCAAGCACGCGATCGCCAAGTCCCCCCCGAGGTGATCCTGCGAATGCACTGCCGCCTCATGGGTGCGCCCCCCAGTTTGATGGAGGGCTTGGATCGGCTGGAGAGGTTTGAGGGGTTTGATCGGTTTGCCTGACCTCAAAGCGGGTTTTGGCTGGGAATCCCAACTGCACGAGGAAACTGGGAGGGCGTCGGGTTGACTTTTTGCAGATGGATGGCGTGGCGAATGCTCTGGCTAAGGGGAGTTTTGCTGGGAACAATGGCTGTGACCATCGCTCCCAGTTGCTGAGCGGCTTGCTCTAGCTCAATCGCTTCTGCCTCACTCCACTGCCCACGATAGAGGATGGCCTTCCCTCCCAATTTCAACAGTGGCAATGCATACTCCGCACAAACAGACGGACTGGCAACAGCACGAATCAAGGCCAAATCATACGCTTCGCGGTGTTGGGGATGGTGCCCAACCAGTTCAGCCCGGTCTACCCAGGTTTGGGCATTGGGGATATCGAGTCGTTTGATCACGCGATCAAGAAAGGCAATCTTCTTGCGGGTTGAATCTAGTAAGGTGACAGACCAACACGGCTGAGCGATCGCCACTGGCAGGCCAGGAAATCCTCCACCAGTGCCGATATCAATCACCTTGAAGGGAGGGTTAGGCTCACCCTTGAGTGCATCGGCGGCAGCGCGATCGCCCCTCTGCTGGAGCTTCTCCCCTGGTAGACCTCTGTCAAGCCATTCTCGAATCCCGTTCAGCGAGTCCCACAGGTGTTTCTCCCAAAACTCGTCCGGCGCTAGGATGCGGGTCAGATTGAGCTGGCGGTTGCCCTCCAGAATGGCTTCATAAAGGTACTGAAACGACTCCTGCTGGGCAAGGCTAGGTTGCCAGCCGAGGGTTGCTTGCCATCGCTCTAGCATGTCTGGCAACTGCGGTTGTTGCATGATACTCCCTTGATCGATCCGATCTAGCCTGCGGCTTTCACCAAGCTGGCTGGTTCAACTGCATGCAGTTCTCCATGGTGCAGCGTCCAACAGCGATCCGCGATCGCCGCCAGTTCTCCTGCATCGTGAGACACTACTAGCAAACACCAGCTTTGCTTGAGTTTTGCTAAGACACTTGTCAACTGTTTCCGCATGGACCAATCGAGACCCGCGGTTGGTTCGTCCAGTAAAAGTAAGAAGGGTTGACGGATCAGTTGCACCGCCAGCGCCAAACGCCGTTGCTGCCCACCACTGAGCGATCGCGGTGACGTGTCCTGCGACAGGTGACTCAACCCCACCTCCCGCAGAACATGGTCAATCCGGTTCTTATCCAATTCGGGGTGCCCCAACCGTAGTTCATCCAGGATCGTACTGCCGCAAAAATGCCGCTCTGGAAACTGAAAGACTAAACCTGCCAACTGCTGCAAATTTTCGGGCGCTAATTCCTGGTCACGCCAGCGTAGGCTACCACTCGTCTTTTTGACCAACCCCGCCAGAATTTCTAACAGCGTACTTTTGCCAGAGCCACTGGGACCAATAATTAAGCCCATTTGTTGAGGAGCCAGTTCTAGGGTGACCGACTGAAGAATGGCGTCAGGAGTCGCGGGCGGGTGGTAGGTCAGATCTTGGATGTAAAGCATTCAGGTGCGGGACAGCGGGCCAGGAATTTCTACTGCTACTCCATTCTGGCAAATTTAGTTGAGACTCTGAATGGCTTTGCGGCCTTAGAGTCACTCTAAAAGTCGGCAGGGTCGTCTAGCAGCGTTTCAATCAACAGGTCAACTTGCTGCTGCTGGTGAGCCAAAAACGCCTCGCACTGCCGCAATGCTTTCACCGCTTCGGCAAACTGGCTAAACACTTCCGCGAGTTCCAGTTCTCCTGATTCAATGCGGTCAATCATGGTTTCTACCTGGCGGACAGCGTCCTCGTAACGCCAGTCTGGGGGAAGGCTGAGGGCGTCATGATGGTCGGCAGAAGACTCTGGGGGAAAGCTCGTCATGGCATCAAGAGTAGGAGACAGAATCAAGAGGCAGGATCAATCAGTGCATTGGGATCTGAGCTAGTGCTGGGGAGATGCTCGGTGACAGTAGCGCGAACTTGGCCCTCGGCAAGTTGTATGGTGAGGGACTGCCCCACTTGAAGACTCGTAGCTTGCCGAGCGATCGCCCCATTCTCTAGCCGCACCACTGCGTATCCACGTTGCAGAACCGCTTTTGGATCAAGGGTTTGCAACTTCTCGCGCAACAACCGACAGTGCTGGGTTGCTCGCTGAAACTGGCGCGTACTGCTCTGGATCAACCGTTGCTCTAGCCAGCGCAGGGTGTGCAGCCGTTGCCGCAACTGGTGATCCAGTCTCAGCCGATGCAGGCGATCGCGCAGACGGTTTAAGTGCACCTCGTAGACCTGCACCTGATCCTGGATAGCTTGCCGCAGGCGGAGCGATCGCGCTCGCTGGTCACATAGCAGGTCTTCTAACCGAGGCACAGCCTGCTCTGCTGCCGCTGTGGGGGTATGGGCACAGACATCTGCGGCTAGGTCAGCCAGCGATTCATCTCGTTGATGCCCAATCCCTGCGACCACTGGAATCGAACAGGCTGCCACCGCTCGCACCACCCGTTCATCATTAAAACAAGCCATATCTTCCACCGCACCGCCACCGCGCGACAAGATCAACACCTCCGCCCGCCCATCCCGTTCTACTCGGTGAATTGCCCTGACAATTGCCTCCGGTGCCTGATCTCCCTGCACAAGCGCTGGTGACAGCAGGACTCGTAGCCCCGGATAGCGGCGTTTTAAGGTGCGCTGGATGTCTCCCCAGGCTGCTGCTTGCAGTGAGGTGACCACCGCAATGGTTTGAGGATGGCTAGGCAGCGATCGCTTCCGCTCTAGGTCAAACAACCCCTCCGCCTCTAGCCGTTGCCGCAACTGCCGATAGCGCAACGCCCGCAACCCCTCGCCACCGGGGAGCGCCTGCCACACCACAAGCTGGTAGCTGCCCCGTTGGGGATGGACATGGAGCCGCCCCAGGACAACCAGTTGCTCTCCGGGGGCAGGCACAGACACTAACCGCTGGATCTGACTACTCCAGACCACACAGCTAATCGCAGCCTTTTCATCCGGGTCTTGTAGGGTAAAGAACAAACCACTCCGATAGCGCGTTGCGCTTGACACTTCCCCCGTCACCCAGACCTGCTGCAACTGGGGTTCTTGCTCCAGCAACTGCTGAATCAGGGCGGTCAGACTAGAGACAGACAGAGCAGTATCGGGAATGAGCAGATTCGGCAGATTTAGAGACATTGCAGACCAGAAAAGATCATTATCATGGGACAGCAGGGCACTAAAAATCCAATGTCAAATTTAGTACATCTGTATGTAATTTTCCGCTAAAAACTCTACAATAATCTAGAGCATGCTCGGATGTTGTATCCGGGCAATTCACCCTGGGCAGACTAAGGGCTGGGCAGACTAAGGGAGAATCCGAGTCGGGACAACGATGTCAGTTTCAGCAGCCCCGAAACTTCGTCTATGGTAGACGACGCTATTCCTCGACTCTGCTTTATTCTTTACGCTTTGTTAAAGCTAATCCGTGGCTTCCGGTCGGACAAACCTAATGACTCGCTCAATGTTGGGTTTACACACTCTGCCTTGATTTCCCCTGTTTGATCAAAATTTGATCAATGCAACCCGCTCGGTTCATTGCATCTGCTCTGCTTCTAGAATCAGCGCTCTCTGTGCATCTCGTTCACTGCTTGTTATTGAGGCACTAATGGCTAAAGCTACCGAAGTTTCCGAGAAGGATAAGGCTCTAAATTTAGTAATGACTCAGATCGATCGTACCTTTGGCAAAGGGACGATCATGCGCCTAGGTGATGCATCTCGCATGAAGGTTGAGACTGTGCCAACGGGTGCGCTGACGCTAGACCTTGCCTTGGGTGGGGGCCTGCCAAAAGGGCGAGTCATCGAAATCTACGGCCCTGAGAGTTCCGGGAAGACGACTCTAGCGCTTCATGCGATCGCTGAAGTGCAAAAAGCGGGGGGCATTGCCGCTTTTGTAGACGCAGAACACGCCCTTGACCCAGCCTACTCTGCCGCTTTGGGGGTGGACATTGAAAACTTGCTGGTCTCACAGCCCGACACTGGGGAAGCTGCTCTGGAAATTGTGGATCAGCTTGTCCGCTCCACAGCCATCGATATTGTGGTGGTGGACTCGGTGGCTGCCCTCGTCCCCCGTGCCGAAATTGAAGGTGAAATGGGCGATGCCCACGTTGGTCTCCAGGCACGCCTGATGAGTCAGGCACTCCGCAAAATCACCGGCAATATTGGCAAAACTGGGTGCAGTGTGATTTTCCTCAATCAGTTGCGCCAAAAGATTGGCGTCTCCTATGGCAACCCCGAAACCACGACCGGGGGGAATGCACTTAAATTCTATGCCTCCGTTCGACTTGACATTCGGCGCATCCAGACTCTTAAAAAGGGAGCAGAGGAATTTGGGATTCGAGCCAAGGTCAAAGTAGCCAAGAACAAGATCGCGCCTCCCTTCCGCGTTGCTGAGTTCGACATTATTTTTGGCAAAGGTATTTCATCACTGGGTTGCCTGATCGACATGGCGGAAGAAACTGGAGTGGTCACTCGTAAGGGTGCCTGGTATAGCTACAACGGCGAGAACATCAGTCAGGGCCGTGACAACGCCATCAAGTACTTAGAGGAAAACCCGACAATTGCCCAAGAAGTAGAGCAGCAGGTTCGCCAGAAGCTTGAAATGGGCGCAGTTGTCTCTGCGAACTCTATTTCACCGATAGGTGACGAGGACGAAGACGAAGACTACTTAGACGCCGAAGAATAGCCCTTGATGGGAGTAGTTATGTGACCATCCGCTCCCATCCCTTACCTTCATAGCCGAACTGGAAATGATTGGGATGTAAAATTTCCGCCAAAATCTCCAACGAGTCCACCAACCTAGGACCAGGACGATTAAAGTACTGATTGCCATCGGTTAAGTACACGTGTCCAGTCTGCACCGCTTTGAGTTGCGACCACCCTGGATGCTGGGTCAAAACCTGCGCTTCCTGCCGCGTCCGGTTCAAATCGTAACCACAGGGCAGTATCACTAACACATCGGGGTCAGCCGCTTGCAATGCTTCCCAGGTCAACCAGGGAGAATGCTTACCAGTTGTGCCGAAGGGATGAGGGTCGTGCGGCTGTCCCGCTGCCTGGGTAGCAGCCGTTTGAGGCAATTTTCCTCCTGCCAATTCCACCAACTCTGGCATCCAATTTCCCGCTGCCATCAGGGGATCTATCCATTCAATGCAGGCCACAGCAGGGCGATTGCTCCAGTCCATGAGAGCTGTAACTGAGCGACACGCAGCCACCCGCTGCTGCAAGTCTGCTAGTCCGTTCGGCTCAACCCCCAACGCCTGAGCCACTCGCTGAATATCCTGCCAGACTTCATGCAACACCGTAGGCTGCAACGAAATTACTTGGGGCTGGCTGTGGGTCAACTGAGCAACCGCTGTCTCCACATCTACCAGGCTGACTGCACACACCTCACACTGCGCCTGCGTCAGGATGTGAGTAGGTCGCAGTTGCTCTAGCACAGCAGCATCAACCCGGTAAACACTGAGGGCCGACTGCAACAAGTCAGTAACACGCTGATGGGTCTCCAGACTGGAGCCTGCGGGATTAAATTTTGGTGCGGTGCAGACCGGGCGATCGCACACCTCAGGGGGGTAATCACACTCGTGCGATCGCCCCACTAAGTCATCAGTCAGCCCTAATAGCGCAACAATCTCCGTGGCACTGGGAATCAACGAAACAATCCGTCGCATCTCTCTTGTCCTTTAGATGAGCGGTGTCCTGTAACGTGAATTTAGAATACGCTGAAACTCTGGATTTGTGCTGCACGCCGCACATGACCAATCCAGAGTTTCAGGACATCGCACCGGGCGTGATGTCCTGAAACCCACGTGAATTTGGGAGACACTGAAACCCTTGCTGTTTCGTACATGACGTACACGGAATAGCAAGGCTTGTGGGACACGGCGCGGTGTCCCACAAGCCGCTTGCCCCAAACTGACGTTCAACCCTGCTTCACTCGAACTCACGGGTCTGTCAGCTCTGTATCTGTAAGCTGCGTAGAATACCGCCTTCAGCCCGGTAGACCGGCAGTTAAAATAGAGGAGAAACTCGTATCAAAACTTACAACGGGCGCTCCACTTTCTGTTTTCTTCACTCCATGACCGCATCTCATCCAACCTGGCAGCATTGTTTTGTAGAAACCAATCGCATCCGGCTCCATTGTGTCACTCAGGGCGAGGGGGATCTTGTCCTGCTGTTGCATGGTTTCCCAGAGTTCTGGTATTCCTGGCGTTTCCAGATCCCAGCACTGGCCCGCTACTTCAAAGTAGTCGTGCCTGACCTACGCGGCTACAACGACTCTGATAAACCGAAGATGGGGTATGACCTGGACACGCTGACGGCTGATGTACAAGGATTAATCCACAGCTTGGGGTATCGCAGAGCGCACGTTGTTGGCCACGACTGGGGAGGAGTGATTGCCTGGAACTTGGCTGCTAAGTTTCCTCAGTCCCTACATCGGCTTGCAATTTTGAATGCACCTCATCCCCAGCGTTTTTTGCAGGATATTCTCAGTAATCTGGATCAGTTGCGCCGCAGTTGGTATTGCCTAGCATTTCAAATTCCTGGTTTGCCCGAATGGGTGATTCAACAAAATCTACCAGTGCTGGTGAAAAATTTGTTTCAGGGACAGGCTATTCGCAAAGGAGCATTTACCGCTCAAGATACGGAAATCTATCAGGCTGCACTGGCAAAACCCGGGGTTCTAACGGCAGCAATTAACTACTACCGTCAGTTGTTTTCCCCTCAGGGAGTGCTGCGGTTGTGGGAGCGATCGCCCCGTCCCATCACGGTGCCAACCTTAGTGCTGTGGGGCGAAGAAGACTTTGCCCTGAGCCAATCCCTAACGCAAGGTTTGGAGGACATGATTGACGCCCCCTTTCAGTTGACCTTTGTGCCTCAGTGTGGCCACTGGATTCAGCAGGAAGTCCCACAGACGGTGAATCGAGAATTACTCAACTTCCTGCGTGAGTAAGCAGTGGCATCGCTGCATCCCGGTGCGTAGTTATGGCGCTACACGCTCATGATGTAGACAGCTTTTGATAGAAAACCCTGCGGCACCGGGTTTCCTATCAAAAGCGTTGGCGAGTGGATGTTAGGTCAGGAGCGATCGCGGGCAACCTAGGCTTGAAGATTGTGGTTTAGACGAAACCTAACTTTTCTGAGGAAGGGCGGCTTTGTCGTACTTCCCAACGGATGACCTGTATGCTGCACCCCAACCCCCTCCCTGACCCTGCTCACTTCCAGCCAACCGTGATCCAGAGCGACCTCCAACAACGGCTAGGACTTTACCAGGTTTTCCTCAAACTATACGAACATCACCGCAGCTTACTAGATGAAATTCTCAGTCTGGAAAATGGGGGCTGTAAGACGCTGTCGCGTGTTTCACTGCCCTACGTCCAAGGCATCGTCACCGGCAAAGATGTTGTCCTCATAACGAATTTGGTCAGAGGAGTTAGCCAAGCCTGGCGACAGCCGCAGAATGTTTGGACGATTGGGCGCGATCCGCAGCAAGTTGCCCTGCCTGTTCAAGATCTTCGCCTCTCTCGCCGCCATGCGGCCATTCGCTACCAAGAAGCAAGTGGATTTCAACTCATTGATCTGAATAGCAGCAATGGCTCCTACGTCAATGGTGAACCCATTCGTCAAGTGGTATCCCTATCCGATGGCGATCGCATTCGTCTGGGTGGTCTGTCCTTTGTTTTCTTGATCTGCAATGCAGAGCAGGTGCTTCCCGCTCTCCCCCCGCAAATTGCCGAACAGTTGCAGACCGTTATCACCCCCCTTTCAAATCATCAGCCAACGATGAATCCGTCTGCGTCCAGTCAGCCGTGCAATGACTTAGAACGCCCCATCAATTCACTGGAAGACACACTCCAATTTCGCCGGTGAAGCCTGGGTCAACTCCAAGTCATTCATCCTTTGCAAACGGGTTTCACACTCCCGCAAAGGGTGAAGGTTTTAGCGACCCATGGTGGATGGTCTGAGTGGCTACCTCTAGCCCATCTTGTGTCCCACAAGCCCTACTGGGGTAAGCCGGAGGGCTATAGTGATCCGATAGGCTACGCTCAATTGGCTGACACCTGCTAGAATAACTGGGTTGTTTAGTCCAAAAATCCTGGCTTTGAGTCAATCGGTAGATCTGCCAAAAGTTGATGATTTTCTGCAAGAGCTTGCAACCATCCAGCAAACTGGAGCAAAGCGTATTGCACTGCTTGGATCTCGTCATGTTCCCATTACTCATCAACATCTAATTGAGTTGATGAGCTATGCACTCGTACTGGCGGGCAATCGGTTGTTGACCTCTGGGGCAACCGGCACTAATTCTGCTGCCATTCGTGGTGCAATGCGAGCAGACCCCAATTTACTCACTGTGATTCTGCCTCAAAGCCTTGAGCGCCAACCGCGTGAATCGCGAGAGCAGCTGGAGCAGGTCATGCACCTTGTGGAAAATCCAGCCAATGACAGCCTATCTTTGGCGGAGGCGAGTGCTCTCTGCAATCAGGAAATCATTTCGCGGTGTCAGCAATTGATCTGCTTTGCATTCCACGATAGCCACACGCTCCTAAAAACCTGTCGTGACGCAGAAGAACAACGCAAGTTGGTCACCCTGTTCTACTTCGACTAAGGGGGCGATCGCCGCCTCATTTTCATCAATTCAGGGCGGCGTCTAGATACGCTTGTGGCCAAAATCAATTCACGAATTCAATGCACGAATTTGAGACCTGTCAGTAGGGAGATCCGATTGTGGCATTACTGGCACACCTACCAGTGGGTAAAACGCTATTGATTAGCATTGCGATCGCCGCTTTCCTTGTCTACGTCCCGTTTATTGTCGTTGCCTACGGACGGATGCAGGTTGGTTATGACATTTCTGCCCCCAGAGCACTGTTCGACAAACTGCCCCCATTTGCTCAACGGGCAACCTGGGCACACCAAAACTCCTTTGAATCATTTATGATGTTCGCCGCGGCGGCGTTAATGGCCTATGTTACACAGCAAACAAGTGTCTGGGTGGGGTTGGCTGCGATCGCCTATCTAGTTGCCCGTCTCCTATTCTCAGTGTTCTACATTGCCAATATTCCACTGGGGCGATCGCTCATGTTTGGCGTGGGTTCCCTCTGCATTACCACACTTTTCCTCTTCAGCCTGCTTTCCCCAAGCTGAGCGCGAGCCCCTCTCTAGCAATAGGTGAACGTGTGGGAAATCTCAGGATCACAACTGAAGGATGGCTGACTAGGCCGGAGGGAACAGCCCCCTTGAAAGGGGAAACGCACGCACATGCCCTTGCTGTAACTTGCTCTTCAAGGGCTACAGAGAGTAGCCCTAAACTCGTAATGATGGGTTGGGTCGCGGTCGCAACCTGCAACCCAACCCATCATTATTTGAAGACCACTACCCTACAGAGAACCTGGCTTAACTCAATCGGCTTCGCCTAACCCTAGGCAAAGCGCTAGTATGGAAAATTAGGGTTTAACATCCAGGTTTTCAATCAATCAACCCGTTATCTTGCATTCATCGCTTGATCTATGGCTTCCTCTTTTTCTTTTGATGTGGTGAGCGAGTTTGACCAACAAGAGTTAGTCAACGCTATCGATCAGACAACCCGTGAAATTACCGCCCGATACGACTTAAAGGACACCAAAACAACAGTCGAACTCGGTGAAGACACAATCACAATCAACACCGATAGCGAGTTTACCCTCGATGCAGTCCACACGATTTTGCAGACGAAGGCTGCTAAGCGAAACCTTTCCCTGAAGATCTTTGACTACGGAAAGGTAGAGAGCGCTAGTGGCAACCGGGTACGGCAGGAAATCAAGCTCCGCAAAGGCATCAGTCCAGAACTTGGTAAGCAAATTTCAAAGTTAATTCGGGACGAATTCAAGAAAGTGCAGGCTTCGATTCAGGGAGATGCCGTGCGGGTGTCTGCCAAGTCCAAGGATGAACTGCAGGCAGTCATTCAGCGCTTACGGCAAGAAGACTATCCGGTCGCGTTGCAATTCACAAACTATCGCTAGAGACCGTGCCAGATACTTGGGCGCTGGGTGTTTGGGTGACGGGGTGGTGCACGGCTAGGCGCCTCACCCCCAGCCAATCAACCCACTGCCAGTCACAATTGAGCCATTCAACTCAATCCCCGTGACCCCTTCCACTGGCAGCACAAGCTGGACGACGCGATTCAGGAATTGATGATTGCGGCTCTGGCTCACCAGCACGACCACTCCCCCTCGTTGCGTTATCTTTAGGGCTTTCACCTCTTCAGGGGTCAGGTGTCTTTCCAAGGTCTGACGTACCCGCTTGGCCAGTCCATTATGGTCATACTCTCCGAAGAGTCCCACTCTTTCAGGTGGGATTTGTTTGAACCAGGGCAGCAGGGCAGCGCTCACTGGGGCAGATGCAACCTGACAGGGATAGGCCGTTTCCTGCTGGAAGTGATTTTGTTGTAAGTAATACAGTGATTCCATTCGTTTGATTCAACTAAGTTTCCAGGGAGACAGGGAGGCAGCGCAAATGGGAACACAGGAACACGCATCAGAAACAACGGCATAGACCGTAGTCCTACGGATAGCGATGAAGTCAAACCTCGCTTTTGGCCTTCACTAGCCCCCCTCTAGCCTGGAGAGCGATCGCCATCCCTCGGTAAATACCGATTTTTCAATATTATACACGTCGCAAAGAAAACCTTCATGTATGTAATTTTTTTAACATGATCTGAGAACTCGAGTTTTCAGGCATAGTCTTTTATGCTTCTTATGCTTAGAAGTTGGAGCAACCTGATATCAACGCTTCAAACTCTCGCGATAGAACATTAAGAGGGTGTTGGGGCATCGCGCGGTGCCCCAACACCCTCTTCACCCAAACCGCCATTAAGGACAAAAAGTGCAGCCGTACTGAATCAACGCGCACAAAAAAGCGAGAGTTTTCGCAACTCCCGAACTCACATTAGTAGACACTGCGCCGCTACTAGTAACGTCTCGTTAATTGAGAGCAATTTGCAGCCTAGGGTTTGGCACAACGTGCAAATGCCCTAGGCCATACTGTTTTCAATCGCCCAACGAGCCAACTCCGTCCGGTTGTGCAGGCCTGTCTTGCCTAACATATTACTGACATGGCTTTCAATCGTCCGCTGACTAACGTTCAGTTCTTCTGCAATCTCTCGGTTTGCCATCCCACGGGCAACAAACTGAACAACGCGGAGTTCTGTCGGGGTAAGCTCAACATCAAAAGGCACCTGGATTTTCGAGGCGCTATCTCCTGTTTTCTCCTGGCGCTGAATTAACCGAGACGCTTGCTTCAGTGAAGATTCAACTTGAGCAACCAACTCCTCTGGCTCAAACGGCTTCACCATGTAGACGTCGGCTCCGGTGTTCAAACCTTTTACCCGATCCTGGCTTTGCCCTTTTGCAGAGAGAAATAGAACTGGGATCCAACTGGTGCGCGGATCCTTGCGCACATGCTCTACTAGGGAGTAACCATCCATTTGAGGCATCATGACATCACAAATAATCATGTCAGGAGTCTCTTGTTGCAAAACTTCCAACGCCTCTTGACCATTCTCTGCGGTAATGACTTCATAGCCCCGAAACTCCAGGTAATCTTTCACCAACAGGATTAAATTCGGGTCATCGTCAATCAGAAGAAGCCGCTTATGCTCTGATGCACTGGTTTCTTTTGTCATGCCGTCTTACTCGCCACGTCTGAGTCGATGATGATTTAGGTCAACTTGCATCCTCAATCTACACTTAAAAGGTCTGATGTGCCAATTAAACAGAGGTCAACCACAGCCCAAGTGTTTTACCTGCTAGGAAGTTGGTTTAAAGCGTGGTGACGACTTAGATGCTCTAAAATTTCACCGCAGAGTAAACCCGCAGGTCATGCAATCACCTGACTACATAATACCCACTCAGGCCAGAAAAATCGGCAATATCTCAGAGGTGTTGAAATCTCCATTGCGGTACGATAGAGCATTTACTAGAAGTGTTTAGAAATGTCAATTGTGTGGCTTAGCCCTTCTCATGCCCCTGACCTCAGGGGAGGCCAGCGAAGTAGGCAGGGGTGACATCCAGGTCGATCAGGTGTGCAGCGGGCTTTGGGGCAACGGGTGTTGCAGAAAGGCATACTCCGCAACGATTTGGTTTCCCAGAAGATGGTCTTGAATGATCCGCTCGATCACGTCTGGCATGGCGCTGTGATACCAAACGCCATCAGGATAAACAATCAGAATGGGGCCTTGCTGACACACCCGCAGGCAGTTCACTTTCGTCCGAAAAATGCAGGTAGGGCGATCGCTAGTAGGTGTGTCTAGCTTCAGTTCCTTGAGCCGCTTCTTCAAATAATCCCAGGCGACTAGACTATCCTCCTTGCTACAACATTTAGGGACTGTCTGATCGGCACAGAGCAATAGATGTCGTTCAATTTGGGGCAGCCCCAGGGTTTGCACACAGGCTTCTAGGGATGCAAGCGGTTGTTCGGCAGTCATTCCAGTCGGATTGTGGATCTACGCCTTCCACCCTACACTGGATTTTTGCAACGGCTCAAGCTGAGGGGGAGCTATTCCCCTTCAGGACAGTACAGAAAACCAAAAATAGGGCTTCTGTCCACTCGACGGCAGCACCGTAGGTATCTCCCGTCTGTCCGCCCACCTGTTGGTTCAACCAAGCTGGAACGATCAGGGCGATCGCCCCTCCACCCAGGCTCCAGCCAATTGCCTGGAACCACCCGTCCCCTAGCCCAATGCCGCTCCCTAAGCTCACTCCTAGCAGGAAAATTAACCCCGGCAGGATACTCATGGGGGAAGGCAGCGCAGCTTTATGAAAGGCGCCCTTGCCAGTTGGCTTGAGGTAAGGATATCGGGCGATCGCCACTTGCTGCGCCCAGCGCCCCCAACTAGCTGCCAGTACCAGGGGTAGACCAGAGTCAGGCAGAGAAGCCAGTGCTGTAGTCTTTAGCAGGAGAATGGCGATCGCGGCCATCACGCCAAACGCTCCGGTGCGACTGTCGGCCATGACGTCTAAACGACGGGTTGCATCCACCGCTAGTCCGTCGGCAGTGTCCATCGCTCCATCCAGGTGCAAGCCACCCGTGACCCACACCCAGGCCAGGACAGTCAGGGTAGCCCTGACCAACGATGGTATTCCTGCCACCGACAACCCCGCTTCCAATAATGCCAGCCCCCCCCCCAGAAACACGCCAACAACTGGCAGCCAGCGAGCAACCTGCTGAAAATTCAAACGCTCAACCCGAGGCACGGGGAGGCAAGTATAAAAGGCGATGGCTGCCAGAAAACCAGTCATAACCCGGTTCATTCTCTGGTAGAGCGCTGAAACAATATGATTGCTTGTTGGCATAACACAACTCTCTTGAGACAGATTCAGCCACAATACTGAATTTCTCCCCTAGCGAACTCGCCATAATGGGAGTAGCTCCTTAACTATTTCCTGTTGCTGCTGTGAAGGAGTTTGTGATCGCGGCTTGATTTAATGACGCTTGAACAAACATGTCTCACTCTAGAATTGGGCATCGTTGTTTTAAATGACGTTGTTTTGAATGACTGCTTGAAAGAGCTGACTGCTTAGCAGCGTCGCATGACAGTCTGGGAAAATCTACTGAGCATTGCTTGCTGACTGAGTATCAGTTGTTCTAGTTTGCGGTAGATTCGATGATTTAAGAAACGCAGGAATCGGCAAGAGTGCATCAGGCAACTGACAATTTGCCACAATGGGTTGAGCTGTTGTCTCAGGGGGTTAGTTGTCTCAAGGGGTAAGGGTGAAGCGTACTGCTAGAGAATTTGGTGCAAAGGGAGCTTTAAGTAAGCTTTATCCTGAGGAAATTTCCTAGAGATTGCAAAAAGAAGGTAGCAATTTTTAGACGTATCGATGGTCTGTTCAGGTTACGAACGTTGATTAATCTATGAGTCACGATCACAGCTTTGATAATTTAAGAGTGCCTGCCCCCTGCATTGTGGACACGGGCATTTTGGTCAATAAGCAAGACATGCATCGCTTGCTTTGCGACCTAGGGCGAGTGCGCTACAGCTATTTTCAAGATGGCAAACTCACCAACGAAGATGAAGGCTTTGTGATGGAGGTCTTCGCTGATCCAGTGCGCACGACGATTGTTGCCAATCATGCCCTCTATCTCAACGTCTGTAGCTTTGATTACCTAGAGTTAAAACAGGAAGGCGGTCAGGTACACTTTGAACTCAATCAGGAAAATCGGTACTTGCGGCTCACACCGCTGACCAATCCATTACAAGAGCAGTCTCAACGTACCCTCGATGCCGCTACGCTAGAAGCAGTTGTCACTGAAGTGCTGTCTGCCGGCTGGGATATGCGCTTCGACGACGAAGAACATTTTTCGAGTTGAGTACAAAAGATTGGGCGCGTTTTCATTTCATTGTCACGCCCGGTGCTCTCACACGCAGGCACGGGCAGGAATATTTACTACTCCCCACGGGATTGTTGAAACTCCTCGGTTTATGCCGGTGGGAACTCTAGCAAACGTCAAAATGGTGACTCCAGAGCAGTTGAAAACAACTGGAGCACAGATGATTCTTTCAAATACCTACCATCTGCACCTCCAACCAGGGGAGTCCATTGTGGCTAAGGCCGGGGGATTACACCAGTTTATGCGTTGGAATGGGCCAATTTTGACCGACTCTGGGGGATTTCAGGTATTTAGCCTGAGTGAGATGCGATCAATCTCTGAGGAGGGGGTCACTTTCCGATCGCCCCGAGATGGGCAGGTCATTCATTTCACGCCAGAAAAATCAATTCAAATTCAGAATGCACTAGGCGCTGATGTCATTATGGCCTTTGACGAATGCCCCCCCTACCCTGCCAGTCGGGAGGAGGTCAAGGCCGCCACTGAGCGCACTTTGCGGTGGTTAGAGCGCTGTCTGGTAGCTCACCAACGCTCTGACCAGGCACTTTTCCCCATTGTGCAGGGGGGGGTTTATCAAGACCTCCGCAGTGCAGCAGCCCATGCCGTTGCCCAGTTTGACACTCCTGGTTATGCCATCGGCGGAGTGAGTGTCGGGGAACCTGCTGAGTTGATTGAGACCATTGTTAAGGCAACAACCCCCCTGCTACCCCAAGACAAACCTCGCTATCTCATGGGGGTGGGCACCTATCGTGAAATGGCGCAGGCGATCGCTGCTGGCGTGGACCTATTTGATTGCGTGATTCCTACCCGGTTGGCACGACATGGAGCCGCTTTGGTACAGGGCGATCGCTGGAATCTCAAGAACAATCGTTTTCGGACAGACTTTACCCCCCTCGATGAGGGCTGTCCCTGCTACACGTGCCAAAATTTCAGTCGCGCCTACCTCAGCCACTTGATTCACTCTCGTGAGCTGCTGGCATTTACCCTACTGACCATCCACAACCTGACCGAGTTAATCCGATTTACCGAGAAAATTCGCATGGCCATCCTGAAGGACACCTTCACAGAGGAATTTGCCATGTGGCTCAAACCATCCGTTGCTCCGAGCCTGAGTGCCGAATAACATCGCAGCCAAGCTCACCTAGGTTGGGAAATTACTGCGTTTGGGTTAAGCAGCGTGAGGGT
>DVEB01000227.1 GCA_015295905.1 Synechococcales cyanobacterium M55_K2018_004 | reverse complement strand
CACACCACGACAAATCGACTCAATAACTGACGGAGTCGGTATGAGCATGGTTTGGGCATGCAGCACGCCGTTAACCCATCTCCGTTTCGCCCTACAAGCATTCCAAAATATGCTTTGCTGTTTCCCTAGCCTGCTCTAGGTGGGGAAGGTGGCCAGACGCTTCGATCCAGACCAGTCGGCTGTGGGGGATGGTCTGGAAGAACCGGAGTGCGTCCTGGGTGCCGAGGATGCGATCGCTCTTGCCCCAGAGGATCAGCGTGGGGGGCCTGAGGGACTTCAACTGATCTTTAAAAGATCCATAGCCGCCACTGCGGGTAAAAGCCGCCAAAGCAGCCAGCCAGCCCGGTTGGGTCAGGTGCAGTGCGCCACAGTGGTAGGCATCATCTGAGGCAAAGCGGGGGTCGTGGTATGCCTTCAGGGCTGCATCCTTGCGGATCTTGGGGCGGGCCAGCACTCCTGCTGCCCATCGATCCAGCGGAGAGAACAGGTATTTCCCCAGCATCGGGCCAGCGGAATAACCAGCACTGTTGAGCAGGATAAGGTGACTAACGACTTCAGGATAGGTGAGGGCAAAGTCAATCGCAGCGGCTCCCCCCATGGATGCGCCCACCAGCACAACGGGCCGATTGATCAGCGTCTTCCAGGTGTAATAAAGGTGCGTCTTAATGGCCACAGGACTGAAGGGCAGATCGGGTCTGCGTTCGGTAAAGCCAAAGCCCAGTAGGTCGATTGCCCAAGTAGTGCGGTGTTCTGCTAGCAGCGGGAGCAACCGACGAAACTCCAGCACGGAGCTATCAAAGCCGTGCAGCAGCAGCAACGGGAGATCGTCTGCGGGGGGCTGGGTGGGGGACTGGCGGACATAGGTAGTGGCGATCGCCCGCTCACTCAAGGGTGTGACCACCTCGCAGCAGCGGATCTGCCGCACCAAAGCGAGTGAAGTTTCCTCGGTTAAGCCCTCAAAACTTAATGTAAATTCACGTTCCATCATGTTTTCAGTATCGCACTCTCTGCCGCTTGAGGGGTTGCTTGTTCAAGCCACTATGTTTCTATAGCCCTAGCCAGCCTGATGAACGTGAATTTGGGATTTCCCCTCCGCCCCCAGCTTAGGGAGAGCCTCCCCCTTGCACCCCGTCCTCATCTAGGTGGCCACGGCTGTCTTTCAAGTCTCATCTACAAAAATTAGGGAAAGTCATTCCCGGAAATCTCCTACACTGATTCCTGATCCGTCAAAATTCCGCCCTCTGGGGAACGCTCATGAAGTTTCGCTCATTTGTGCTGATCCTGGCTTCCATCGTCACCGTGTTGTTGCTGGTGGCAGCGGCGATCGCCTTCTGGCTAGCCAGCCAGAGTCCGCTGGCTGTGTTGCGGGGCGGGACGGTGGCGGCCCCCGCTGCCGCAATGTTCGTGTCTCGGCAGGCTCCCCTGATGACGTCCCTGCTGGTCAACCCCGACCGACTAGAGGCACTGCGTCTGGCGCTCGCTCCAACTAATCAACGACGGCAGGCGAGGGCAGAATTCGCCCAGCTAAAGCAGACCCTCCTAGGCGATCGCGGCCTCAACTACGAAACCGACATCCAGCCCTGGCTGGGAGACGAGATCACCTGGGCTGTGACGACGCCGGATATTGATCGGGATGAGACGAATGGGCGACAACCGGGCTATCTGCTGGCGGTGGCGACCCGTAACCCCGAACAGGCGCGGGAATTTCTGCAACTGTTTTGGCAGAAACGGGCGATCGCTGGCAATGATCTGGTGTTTGAGCAGTATGCCGGGGTCAAGATTATTTACGGAAACGCTCCTCCCAGAGCCTCTGCACCGACGGATGCTCCTGCAACCGCGCTGGCAAGTGCGGTGGTGGGCGATCGCTTCGTTCTGTTTGCTAATGCGCCGAAAGTTCTGCGGGAAGCCATTAATAATGTGCAGACAACAGATCTGAGCTTGAGTAACAGCCCCAGCTACCAAGCCGCCTTAGCTGAATTGCCCGATCGCCAAATTGGACTGACCTTTGTCAACTTACCCCAGTTCGCCCGCTGGGTGGGACAGGGAGAACCCACTAGCGATCAGCCCCCCTTTGACAGTCTGGTGATGGGATGGCAACTGAAGCGACAGGGGATTCTGGCGGACGCAACCCTCCTAACCGCAGCAGGGCAAACGCTACAGCCGACTCAGCCATCTCAGACTAACCCCGTCGCAGCGTTGCAATACATTCCCTCTGGAGCATTCGTTTCGGCCTCTGGCACTGACCTGAAGCACCTGTGGAGTGAACTGGAGGATAGCTTGAGTGGCTACGGCACCCTCTCTGCCCTGCTCAACCAGCCGCTGCAAACGCTGGAGCAACGCTGGCAGGTGAAGTTCTCTGAGGACTTGGTGAACTGGGTGGAGGGAGAATTTGCTCTGGCACTAGTGCCCAATCCCAACACCCAACAGTCAGACTGGGTATTTGTTGCCGAGAAATCCGCAGCCACCCCCCCTGCTCTGGCAAACCTGGATGCGATCGCCCAGAAGCAGGGACTCAGCATCGGCCCAGTTACCTTAGGTGAGCAGCAAGCCTTTGCCTGGACGAAGCTCTCTACCCGCGCTCCCTCGCGCCGCGATCGTAAGCAAAAAACAGCGACGACGTTGCAAGCCCAGGTGCAGGCAGTCCACACCACGGTTGGCAATTACGAGCTATTCGCCAGCTCTGTGGAAGCGCTAGACCTGGCACTGAAGGCGCAAGAGGAGCCGTTGGTCAACACACCCGACTTTCAGCAGGCGATCGCCCCCCTCAACAAAAATAACGACGGCTACCTCTACCTCGACTGGCGCAGTGTCTGGCCCACCCTCGAAGCAAAACTCCCTGTCCTGCGGTTGCTAGAACTGACCGCAAAACCCCTGTTTGATCATGGGCGATCGCTCACGATCGCCAGCTACGGCAGCACAACCAACCTGCGCCGAGGGGCTATCTTCCTGCGACTACAAAACTAAAAGCTCTAGCGTGGACTGCTCCTATGGACTTAGTGGACTTAAACTAACAATTTATGGGCTTAGCCACGGGCGCGTAACGTATCATTCAACCGATCTACTGCTTCCATCAAGCGTGTGTTAGATTCTACGATGGGATCGACGGTGACCTCTTCGGCGGCAGCATCCTCGCGGGCCAGTTGGCGTTTTGCGGCTTCAAACGAACGAATTAACAGAAAAAGCACAAACGCAATGACCAGGAAGTTAATCACTGCTGCCAGAAAGACACCGTACTTCACGCCATTGGCAGTCAAATTTTGGATCTGATCGACCCCCGCAGCTTGCAGTGCTGGCTGAAGAATGAGGGGAGTAATAATATCTCCAACCAGGGAATTCACAATATCGCTGAAAGCGGCGCCAATGATCACGGCAACCGCCAGGTCAATCACATTTCCCCGCAGAACGAAATCGCGAAAATCTGCCAAAAAGCCGCCCGCCGCCCGCCGCCCTCTTCGCACTGTCATTGCTGCTTACTCTCCTTAAATTACACTCTTGAAACTACAATCGTGGTCAAGACATCCGAACAGGTTGGTCATGCTGGAGATGGTCGTGCTGGAGATGTCAACGTCCTGTTTAACGCAAGACTGAGATGACTCTCCAGTATTGATATACACTCCCAGCGGATATCTGAGATGATTCCAGTGAATTTATTTAGAAAGTAAGGAAATTTATGCAGGAAGCGGCTCCTCTCCGACAGCAAAATGGCATTTTTGAGAACCGTGCCTTTACCCGACCGAGCAATGGGGCTTCCCTTTCCTGCGCCATTCTAGTGGTCGGCGGCTCTACTGCTGCCTACACCACTGCCCTGATGACTGCCCAGGCCAACTTAGATGTCATTCTGGTGCAACCCACCCAAATCGTTGGCGGGCAATTCACCACCCAGGCGCTCCCTGCCTCCGATGACGGCGACCTGTTGAAACAGAAAATTACGCTGCACCAAGTTGCGGGTGAAACGTTCGCGATTTCCCGCTTCCAGAAGGCATTCCGCGATCGCCAGCGGCAACTGCAACCCGTTAACGGCAAAGTGGTAGACAATCCTGGAGGCGGTTGGGTCAGCCCTATCTGCACTTCACCCGTCGTTGCTGCTACCGCCATGAATGAGGCGATCGCTCCTTTCCTGGCGCGCGGCAACCTGAAACTTGTCCCCTTTGCCGAACCCGTTGACGTCCTGTTTGCTGAACCGAGGGGAGAGCGTCGTCGCGTTGTTGGCGTTGTCTTTCGAGATGAGCAGACCAATGCTCGCTTCACCATCCGCGCCCAAGTTACAGTAGAAGCGACTGACCTAGGTGATCTGCTAGAACTTGGCAACATTGAATCGCGAGTTGGGCAAGAGGCCCGCCACGAAACGGGAGAAGCAGCCCTACCTGAAAAAGCAATCCCCATGGCGCAACAGTCGTTTACCTTCGGTGCCGTGGTAGAACTCGCTCAACCTGGCAAAGGCATTCCCATCGGCGCCCCCCAGGGCTACAACCAGGAACCTTGGATGAAGGCCGCCGAGTTTGAATCAGAATTTTGGATGAAGAGTGGGGGCAAGTGGGAACCGCGCCCCCGTCCCTTTCTCGACCCCTACGGTATCTTTCGCTACCGCCGGTTGCGCCGCGTCTCCGATGACCTCAAGACTATCCTTCCTGGCGATGTGACAGTCTTGAACTGGGGACAGCACCAGCATGGCGAGAACGGCCCTTGGCTCTGTGGCAATGACTACCGCCTGGGCGAACTGGTGGGAGTGAGTCGGGAGGAACGGCGGCTGCACCTGAAACGGGCACGAGATCGCACCCGCGCCTACGTCCATTTCCTGCAAAGTCGGGGGATTTCCCTCAAGCCTCGCGGCGACCTTACCTGGACGCATGACGGCATCGCCTTGGAACCTTACATCCGCGAGGCACGGCGCGGTGTTGCCCTGACTACCATTCGCCACGAAGATGTGTCCGCAGCCTTCTTCCCCAACCAAGCCAGAGCGCGCAGCTTTCAAGACAGCGTGGGCATTGGGGACTATCACTACCTGGATCTGCACGGCAACGACGAACCAGGACACGCCAGCCTCCCCGGCAAGCAGGTCCTCACATTGCCCTTTACGCTCCCCCTCAGCGCCCTAGTCCCAATCAACACCGATGGCTTGATTCTGTCAGCCAAGAGCCTGGGGACAACGCACATCACCAATGCTGCGTATCGGATGCACCCCGTGGAATGGGCGATTGGGGAAGCAAGCGGTTATCTGGCAGCCTTTTGCTGCTGGCTCAACCTCAGTCCCCGGGAAATTGCCACCAGCGAAGCCCAGGTACGGCGAGTACAGGGGCTGGTGACGCGCAATGGCATCCCCATCTTCTGGTTTGATGACATTGGTCACGACGATCCCGATTTTGAGGCCATTCAAGTAATGGCAGCAGCAGGGGTCGTGCGGAGTGTTAGTGCGAGTGACCTACATTTTCGTCCCCAAGCCAATGTAAGTCGGGCGGTTGTGGCAACGGCTTTAGTGAATGTGATGGGGTTTACCCCTACCAGACCTGCAACACCCACGTTTACTGATGTCCCCCCAACCCACTGGGCCTACGGCAACATTGAAGCGCTGGCCGAGAAACAAATTCTGGCAGGCATTGGGGGAGGTCAATTTGCCCCATCCCAGCCGATCACGCGGCAGCAGTTGGGCTATTTGGTGCGACGAGCCTTGCCCGCCGCGATGGAAACTGCTTTTGCGCGCACGCCTCAAGACCGCCAACCGCTGACCCGGCGCGAATTATCACGGGTTCTGTACGAGGTGCTGCGTCACCGATTAGGGATTGCCAGTCGTGGCTAACACTTGAGCCTGTGATCGATCTGTTCGCCAACATAATGACTCCCTAGCGATTGGACGAAATCGCGCGCAGCATCTCAGGATGCTTGCGGCCTAGACTCTGAACCGGATTTACGAAATGCACCGCGAGACGCTTGCTGCGAGAGCGTCTCGCGGTGCGTATTCGTTGCAGCGCCCAAAATCCTACGATGCCTGTGATGCAGGCGTTGCGGAACTCTGGGCAGCATTTAGTCGAGACTCCCTCTCATACCGACTCCGCGGTTATTGAGTCGGTTTGTCGTGGTGTAAACCGTGCGCTGCGCGCAGCGCACGGTTTACACCACGACAAACTGCTACTTTACAGACGGATTCCGGATCACGCCATAGGAAAAACCTATAGGGGGATGCCTTAACACTTATCAACAAATATTGCAATATTTGTTGACATTTTGTAACAGTTACCGTTACATTAGTTTACATAGAGTTCTAAAGAAAAGAGATGTACACCGTTAACGAAGAAGGCCTCCTCAACGTCTACGCCTCTGAGCCTGAGGTTTACTATGCTGAGTATCCTTCCCCTAACCAGCAACGTCGTTACGCGTTGCAAGGGGCGATCGCCACACTGTTTGTCGCTGCTCTGTTTTTGACTGCTTTTGCAGCCAGCTAGTCTCCTCTGCCCCGGGCTGCCCCACAGAGAACTAGAGTTTTCTAGCCTTCACCCATAACTCTGCAACCCCTAGTCGCAAGCCTGAAATTCGCTTCAGTTCCTTGTTTCAGCCTTGCTCCAGATATTTTTTCAGTCATTATTGCGATCGCATCGCAAGGAGTCCATCATGTTTGCACCGCTCGTTATTCTGGTTCGCAACTATCTTGGTGACAAGGAGTTCAACAAGTTGAGAGGGCAGGCGATCGCGCTGCACTCTAAGGTCATCACGAACTTCTGCAACCGAGTTGGAATTGACAGTAAGCAGCGGCAAAATATGATCCGCCTCGCCCGTGACAACGGTAAGCGTTTGGGGCTGCTGGCATAAGGGTCTTGCCATTAAACATATGCCCACCGTAGCAGGCCTTGGGTGTTAGCCATCGCGTCGTGTGGGAATTCTATCTTCACGCAGGTTCCGAGCTTGCGTAACAAGTTTTCAGGTTTGATTTTTTGTTTGACTTCTAAATCGTGAGCATTGAGGGCATAGTGCAACCCACTGTGCCCTTTTTTGTAGGGATTTTGGCATTGTTTAATCCAGCAATGTCGGGATTTTGTACGGACGCTAGATGAAACAGGCAATCCCCCACAACAACTTGACAGAATTTTGGTAGAAATCACTATAATGAAAGGAACTTGTTCGTTCCCCTATCTGAATGGAGCGTCCGATGTCTTTTTTGAAAAATCGATCGCTCAACGTTTCCCTTGAAGAGGTCAGCTTACTGACCGATCTATATCAACTCACAATGGCGGCTTGCTATGTGGGTGAGTCGCTTGACCAGTGTCCAGCCAGTTTTGAACTGTTTGCCCGTCGGCTGCCCAAGCATTTTGGATATCTGGTGGCAATGGGTTTGGAGCAAGCGCTGGAGTATCTAGAAAATTTACAGTTCACCTCTGAACACATCGAAGCACTGCAAGCGACAGGAATTTTTGCTCAAGCCCCAGAGCAGTTTTGGCAGGTGTTAGCACGTGCCCGATTCACAGGTTCAGTTTGGGCAGTCCCCGAAGGAACGGTCGTTTTTGCGAACGAACCTCTGTTACGCATCGAAGCCCCCCTCTGGCAAGCGCAATTGGTAGAAACCTATCTGCTCACCACCCTCAACTATCAAACCTTGATTGCAACTCGTGCGGCTCGGCTGCGAGAGGTGGCAGGGCCAGCCGCAATTTTGCTAGAATTTGGCACCCGGCGTGCCTTCAGCCCCCAGGCTTCGATGTGGGCGGCGCGGGCGGCGATCGCCGCTGGCATGAATGCAACCTCCAACGTACTCGCGGCTCTGAAACTCGGTGAAAAACCAAGTGGCACGATGGCTCATTCCCTGGTGATGGCGCTGGAAGCCCTAGAGGGCAGTGAACAACAGGCATTTACTGCCTTTCACCGCTACTTTCCCCATGCCACTCTGCTGATTGACACCTACGATGTGGTGGCGGCGGCCCAAAAACTAGCAGAGCGCATCCAACAGGAGGGTTTAGAATTGGGCGGTGTGCGGCTCGATTCCGGCGACTTGGTGGAGTTGTCGCAGAAAGTGCGATCGCTCCTCCCCGGCGTACCCATCTTCGCGAGTGGGGACCTAGATGAATTTGAGATATTGCGCTTGCAGGCAGCCGGAGCCACGATTGACGGCTACGGCATTGGGACAAAGCTGGTGACAGGCGATCCGGTCAATGGCGTTTACAAGCTTGTGGAAATCAACGGCATCCCTACTATGAAAGAGTCCAGTGGCAAAGCAACTTACCCTGGCCGCAAACAAATTTTTCGGCACCTACAGGATGGACAATGGGCAGGCGACATTCTCGGCCTTGCAGACGAACCAATGACCTCCGCAAATCACCTCCAGCCCCTTATGCAGTGTGTCATGCAGGCGGGCAAACGCCTATACTCTCCAGAACCCCTCAGCACTATCCGCGATCGCACCACCCGAACTGTTGCCCAACTGCCCCCAACCGTGAGAGCTGTGCAAGATCCGATGGCGATCGCCCCACACCTTTCAGCCGCGTTGCAAATGCTGACGGAGGAGACACGAGCTAGGTTGAAGCGCGAGTGAGGGGGTGAAGTCGGTGAGGGCGGTAAGGTGAGTCAGGATGCATTTGTCAGTACGTAGAAAATCACTGTTCCATTTCAGTTGCCCCTCCTTTTTGCTTCCCCGCTTCCCTCCCTCACGTTAGACCTGATGTGTTACGGCTATCGCCTACCTCATCCTACGGCTCCCCTACCTCACCCACTCCACTCGCCCCACCCAACTGACCTACTCCACGCACTCCATCTACTCCACTCACTTCCTCCCCCATGCAAATCGCTCTTTTCGGTACTAGTGCTGATCCCCCAACTGCCGCTCACCAGGAAATTATTCGCTGGTTATCCACGCATTTTGACGAGGTGATGATCTGGGCGTCAGATAATCCGTTTAAGCAGCACCAAACGCCGTTGCACCATCGCATGATGATGTTGCAAATTTTGATTGAGGATATCCAGCCCCCTCAAGCCAACATTCACCTCCGCCCTGACCTCAGCCATCCCCGCGCCCTGATGACGGTGGAACGGGCGCGGCTCGAATGGCCCCAGGCAGAATTTACCTTGGTGATTGGTTCCGACTTGGTGGCACAGTTACCGCGCTGGTATCGGGTGCATGATTTGTTTCAACAGGTGCATCTACTGGTGGTGCCGCGTCCAGGGTATCCTCTGCGGGAGGAGGACCTACGGCACATTCAACATTTGGGGGCGCGGGTGGCGATCGCCGACCTGCACGGACTCCCCATGTCATCCACCGATTATCGTGAAGAGAAGGACACCGATATTCTCATCCCTGCCGTTGAAGCTTACATTCGCCGAGAGCAGCTCTACCAATGCCAGGACGAAACGCCAAACCCCCTGCTAACCCATCAGGCCAATTAGCCGACTTCAAGGTCGGAGTGGATAACGTAATCTTCTCGGTAGACACTGACCAAAATCGGGTCTTAGTGCTGCTAGTTTTGCGTGACAAGGAACCGTTTCTGGATTATTGGTCGCTGCCCGGTACCCTAGTACGTTTTGGCGAATCGTTGGAGGATGCAGCCTACCGCATTCTGGCAGAAAAAATTCGGGCAAATAATTTGTATTTAGAACAACTTTATACGTTTGGGGGGCCACGCCGCGACCCGCGTGAGTCGGAGCATAGCTACGGCGTACGCTATCTTTCCGTCAGTTATTTTGCACTCGTTCGTTATGATGATGCAGAATTGATTGCCGATGGTGTCAGTGGTATTGCCTGGTTTCCGCTGAACCAGCTACCTGAATTAGCATTTGATCATCAAAATATTCTCAATTATGGTTATCGTCGTCTTCGAAATAAATTAGAGTATAGTCCAATTGCCTTTGACGTATTACCCGAATTGTTCACACTTAATGATCTTTATCAACTCTACACCACTGTTTTGGGTGAAAACTTCTCTGATTATTCCAATTTTCGTTCGCGTTTACTCAAGCTTGGTTTTTTGCAAGATACTGGAGCCAAGGTGACCCGGGGTGCGGGCCGACCTGCCAGCCTCTATCGCTTTGATGCTGATGCGTTTGCTCCACTCAAAGACAAACCCCTCGTATTTATTTAATGATGAAAATTGCGATCGCCCAACTCAATCCCACCATCGGAGATCTGACTGGCAATGCCCAACAAATCCTGGCGGCAGCGCAACAAGCGGCTAGCGAGAATGTACGTCTGTTGCTCACGCCGGAGTTATCGTTGTGCGGCTACCCGCCTAGAGATCTGCTGATGCAGCCGATGTTTATTCAAGCAATGGCCACAACGTTAAACCATCTCACGGACGCACTGCCTGCAGGAGTTGCCGTCCTAGTTGGCACAGTAGTCCACAATGAGCGATCGCCCCAAACCGGTGGAAAACCGCTCTTTAACAGCACTGCCCTGTTGGACGGAGGCGCTATCCGACAGGTGTTTCACAAACGACTTCTGCCCACCTACGATGTCTTCGACGAAGCCCGCTATTTTGAACCTGGTTTAGAAAGCACTTTCTTTGAATTAGATGGCGTACAGATCGGCGTGACCATCTGTGAGGATTTGTGGAACGATGAAGAATTCTGGGGGAAACGCAATTATACTGTCAATCCAATTGCAGATCTGACAAGCAAAGGTGTAGATTTTATCGTTAATCTCTCCGCCTCACCTTACACCGTCGGAAAACAACTACTACGAGAATCGATGCTGATGCATAGCGCGACGCGATTCAACACGCCAATTTTATACGTCAATCAGGTTGGGGGCAATGATGATTTATTGTTTGATGGCAACAGTTTTGGATTTAATCGAGATGGATCTATCATCTTTCGAGCCAAGGCTTTTGAGGCAGATTTGATTACATTAGAGTACACCACTGAAACGCAAACTTCTGGAAAGTCAGAAGGTTCCCTGCGAGCTATTTCTCCCCACGCAGTTGCCTCTGCCTTCAGGGATCAGAACGCAGAAATTTGGCAGGCACTAGTGACGGGGGTGCGAGATTATGTGCGTAAGTGTGGTTTCCAAAAAATTGTGTTGGGTTTGAGTGGCGGCATTGACTCATCGCTGGTGGCTGCGATCGCCACTGCTGCTGTCGGACGAGAAAACGTCCTTGGTGTGCTGATGCCATCTCCCTACAGTTCCTCCCATTCCGTTACGGATGCCCTCGCCCTCGCCAAAAATCTGGGGATCGAGACGCAAATTTTACCGATCGGCGACCTGATGAAGGAGTATGACCAGCTTTTGGCCGATCTTTTTGCCCATACTGAATTTGGCATTGCTGAAGAAAACCTGCAATCCCGTATTCGAGGCAACCTGCTGATGGCTATCTCCAACAAATTTGGGCATCTGCTCCTCTCGACAGGCAACAAGTCTGAAATGGCGGTCGGCTACTGTACGCTCTATGGCGATATGAACGGCGGTCTAGCGGCGATCGCCGATGTGCCCAAAACACGAGTCTACCAACTCTGCGAGTGGCTCAACCGGGGCGGATGGCAGAGTCACTGGGGCGATACTTCCCTCCCCATGGAAGTCATCCCGGCGCATGTGATCACAAAACCTCCTAGTGCCGAACTCAAACCAGGCCAAGTCGATCAGGACTCTCTGCCCCCCTACGAAATCCTCGACGATATTCTCGAACGCTACATCGAGCAGCACGAATCTCCCGACGCGATCGTCGCTGCAGGCTATGATGCGATTACTGTGGACAAAGTCATCCGGCTCGTCACCCGTGCCGAATTCAAGCGAAAGCAAGCCCCCCCTGGCCTGAAGATTACTGACCGCGCCTTCGGTACAGGCTGGCGAGTACCAATCGCCAGCAAATGGCTCCCCCATACTCAGGCTTAATCACCACTAAAAGAAGGCGTGTCACGAAACAGAAAATTAAGGATGTTGGGGCATTGCGCTGTGCGCGGTGCCCCAACACCCTCTGAACCAGAACTGACGGTATTCAGGAAGACCCCAAAACCAACATTAGCGACCCATGCCGGGCATTTCACGCCAAACGCCAATCAGAACCCCTTGAATTTGGACGTCACTGGCAGGCACTTCAATCGGTTCATACTTGGCATTCCCCGGCTTGAGGGTGACTTTGTTGCCCCGCCGCTGGAGATACTTCAAGGTATTACCCGCTCCCTCAACCCGCGCCGCGACAATTGTGCCATTCTTAACACGATCGGGTTCCTGCACTGGGCGCATGATGACAATATCACCATCGGCAATCATGGCGTCAATCATGCTGTCTCCATTAACGCGCAGGGCATAATCGTTAGGGCGAAGCTGCATCCCGTTGATATCAAGATACTCGACATCATCGGTGATAGGTTCACGCACCTCCCCAGCGAAGACCTCCCCTACAATAGGCACTCCCTGAGCAATAGAGTGCAGCAAGCGAATGGTTCTGGCCCGTCCTTCAGTCCAGTCAATGTAGCCTTTATTCCGCAAGTGCTCTAGTCTACTCTGAATCGGAGCAGGTGACTTTAGCCCCATCGCTTTCATCATCTGGCGGATTGATGGAGAATGTTGGTTCTCCCTAATGTATTGCACCAAGTATTCGTAAAGTTGGCGCTGGACTTCAGTTAAGGGTTCCATAGGGGTTGCATAAGGGCTGAAAACGCTTGAAAGGATGGGGAACTTACTTTCAAGAACATTTGTACCAAATTTAACTGATTTTGTCCAGTGATCGGTGCAAGAATTTTGTCTTTCGTGATCATCCTCTGGAACAGGCGTTTTATCTGAAAAAGAGCGCGATCGCCTCTAAGAAAGTGGCGATCGCGCTCATGAATATTTTTCAAGATTCCTTAACTTCTATTATTGCCGCTAGACAAACAAGTGGCTTTCCGGCTGGATGTTGATCTCCAGCGGCACTGCCTGTGGCTCAGCGCTCATAGCAAAGTAGATGGCATCCGCTGCCGTTTCAGGCCGCAGCATTTTAGTGCGATCGACCTTCAGGCTGACTTCATCCCAGAAGGGAGAATCCACCCCACCAAAGTAAAACAGGGTAAATTTAACCCCAAACCGCTTCAGTTCGTCTGCCATACATTTACTAAAGCCCACCACACCAAACTTTGAGGCACAGTAGGCGGCTGCCATTGCCATGGAGTGCTTGCCCAAAATGCCGACCACCGTGCAGATATGCCCACCTTTGTTTTCCTTCATCACATTGGCGGCGGCCTGCGTGGTGTAAAAACACCCCTTTAGGTTGAGATCCAGCATGGCGTCGAGGTCCACAGGCTCCAGCTTGTGATACGGCTTCAAAATGCCTGCCCCTGCTGCATTGACCAGCACATCGATCGTGCCGAACTGGGCGATCGCCTTTTGCATCAACGCCTCCACCTGGGCGGGATCGGTGATATCTGTCGGCACTGTCAGGACCTCAGTCGTGGGCAGTTGTTCGGCGATCGCTGCCAGACGGTCGGCACTGCGCGAGGCCAAAACAAGCGCTGCTCCCGTTGGAGCCAGCTTCCTTGCTAGAGCGGAACCAATACCGCCCGTCGCACCAACAATGACAATGACCTTATCGTGCATATTTACATTTCTTTACATTTTTCTTTACTATATCGCGTTGGCTCGTTGTCAGCATGGGTTTGAGGGGACAATCAGTTTTCCTCGGACAAGCCGTTATGCTGGCAGGACACAGCGAGGAGGCACGATAGGCCATGACGATCGATGCACCTCGGTCATCTCAAGCTACCATTCCGTCGAGTTGGGTTCCCCTCGCGCCGCCAACCAATCTGATTTTCGCTGCTGAAAAACAGTCCCGCTAAGACTCGCGGATCCAGGTGGTGACGCCACCCGGTTTGTCGATCAAGGCGATGCCTTTTTCTTTGAGGTGATTGCGGATGCGATCGCTCTCAGCCCAATTTTTCGCCTGCTTTGCCACGGCCCGTTGCTGGATCAGCGCTTCGATTTCTGCATCTGAGATCCCCATCGACTCCTGGCTCACTGCAGGAGTAGCCTCTAGTCCTAGCACGTGCGCCAGCACAACCAAGGTCTGCCACTGCTGCCGGAGCGTTTGAGGATCCACCAGGGATTTGCCGTCGTGGGTGAGGCGGTTGCCTTCCTTCTGGAGGTCCTTTGCAAGCTCAAACAACACCGCCAGGGCCGCAGGCGTATTAAAGTCGTCGTCCATCGCCTCAATGAACCGCTGCACAGGTGCGCTGGTATCATCAATTCGCATAGCAGCGGGCATGCCGAAGGAGGCATCGTCCGTGTCTGTCCAGCCTAGTTGCTTGCCAAACTGATGGCCAAACAGCAGTCCTTCCTTCAGCGTGTGCCAGCCGTTTTGGGCAGAGGCGATCGCTTCATCGGAAAAATCAATCGGCTTGCGATAGTGGGCCTGCAACACAAACAACCGCAGCACCATTGGCTCCGGTGCGTTCTCTCGGTCTAAAAAGGCACGAATGGTGGTGAAATTGTTCAGCGACTTCGACATCTTTTCGCCGCTAATATTCACGAAACCGTTGTGCATCCAGTATTTTGACAGCGGCTTTGCCAGCGCCCCCTCTGACTGGGCAATCTCGTTTTCGTGGTGTGGAAAGATCAGGTCTTGCCCACCCATGTGGATGTCGATACTATCGCCCAGGGCTTCATGGACCATCACCGAGCATTCTATGTGCCAACCGGGTCGTCCCTTGCCCCAGGGCGAATCCCAGGCAGGCTCTCCTGGTTTGGCGGCCTTCCAGAGGGCAAAGTCCATCGGGTGGTGTTTTTTGGTTTCCGCTTCGTCGTCCAACCGTCCGCTGGCGCCAGCTTCCATCTGGTCAAGCTGGCGCCCCGAAAGTTTGCCATAGCTGGGGAACCGTTCCACCGCGTAGTACACGTCGCCATCGGCAACGTAGGCCATACCGCGATCGATCAGCATTTGAATAAACTCGATGATCTGGGGGATGACCTGGGTAGCTCTGGGATAAGCATCGGCCCGCAAGACATTCAGCCGTGCCATGTCGTCCAAGTAGGCCTGGATATACTTCTCGGTAATGGTGTCCCAGGGTACATTTTCCTGTTGCGATCGCCGGATAATTTTGTCGTCAATATCGGTAAAGTTTTGCACAAACTGCACATGGTAGCCGCGCCAGAGCAGGTAACGACGCACCATGTCCCAACTAATGTAGGAGCGGGCATGACCCAAGTGGCTCAAATCGTAAACCGTCACACCGCAGCAATAGATCTTCACCAGATTGGGGTCAAGCGGCTCAAAGGGTTGCTTCTGGCGGGTGAGGGTGTTGTAGATCTGGAGGGTCATGGGTAGGGGGGGGAGAGAAATCGGAAAGTTCCTGTGGGGTTTGGGTACTTTTGAGGATGCGCGATAATAGAATTTAGGTTTGTGGACTGGCGATCGCCATTCAGCAAATCTCATCCTATTCTAAAGCTCTCTAACCCCGACCCATCACGCTATGTCATCAGCAGCCATCTCTCCGACGCCAAGCATGGACAATACCAAGCAAGGTCTTCCCGTCACCATCATTACTGGATTTCTGGGCAGCGGCAAAACAACACTTCTGAACCACATCTTGTCGAACCAGGAAGGTCTCAAGACGGCGGTGCTGGTGAACGAGTTTGGCGAAATTGGCATCGACAACGAGCTGATCGTCACGACCGACGAAGACAGCAGCATGGTGGAGTTGAGCAACGGTTGCATCTGCTGCACCATCAATAATGACCTGATGGAGGCAGTCTACAAAATTCTAGAACGGCAGGACAGGATTGATTACCTGGTGGTTGAGACCACTGGACTGGCCGACCCCCTACCTGTGGCCCTCACCTTCCTGGGCACCGAACTGCGTGACCTGACTCGGCTCGATTCCATCATTACCCTGGTGGATGCAGCCAACTACAGCCTCGACTTGTTCAACAGTGAGGCTGCCCATAACCAGATTGCTTATGGCGACATTATTCTCTTAAACAAGACGGACTTGGTGGATGAGGCCGACCTAGATTTGTTGGAAGTCAAAATCCGCGATGTTAAGGAGGGCGCTCGCATCCTCCGCACCACTCACTCTCAAGTGCCGCTACCGCTGATCTTGAGTGTGGGCTTGTTTGAATCGGATCGATATTTCAAACCTGCGGACAAACACAGTCACGCGCCTGATCATGACCATCACCATGATCACGATCATGCTCATGCTCACGATCACCACGATCACTCGAATTGTGATCATGAGCACGGGCACTGTGAGCATGACCACGATCACCACCACCACTCGGATCACCTAGCAGTGGATGGGTTTACTTCGGTGTCATTCCAGAGCGATCGCCCCTTCTCCATCAAAAAATTCCAGCATTTCCTCGATAACCAGATGCCGCCTAGCGTTTTCCGTGCCAAAGGTATTCTCTGGTTCGATGAAAGCCCCAAGCGTCATGTCTTTCACCTGAGCGGCAAGCGCTTCACCCTGGACGACACAGAGTGGAAGGGGCAACCCAAGACACAACTGGTGTTGATTGGGCAGAACCTTGACCACGACAAATTGCTAGCGCAACTCAACGCCTGTGTAACATTGCCCAGCACCAACCGGGGCAAAGGCTTTGGCAAGTAACGTCTGACGGAATCGTCGCAATTGCCACAAGTGATTCAATCCTCACTCCTCAGCGCTGCGATCGCTTCATCCGATCAATCTCGCGTTGCAGTTCTTCAATTTCCTGCCGCAGTTTCTCAACCTGCTCCTGTTCTGCGGCTTCAGGAGATTTGACTGTAACATCAACCGCTCCTTGTCCCGTTCTCGGATAATTCCCCGAACGGATATTCTGATAGTCCTGCGAGACTGACCATTCCCGTAAAAAGTGGACTCGCTCCACGGTATACGGGTGCGTCATAAAGATATTCTGAGCAAGGTTGTTGTAGAGCAGAAATTTGTAAACTTGGTTGAGATTATCCTGGTCTAACGCCTGATATTTCTCTGATTGTTTGATGAATTCCTCCAGGCTTAATTCGTGGGCATAGCGATGGCTACCGCCTGCCATCAGCATCATGGATTTGAGGACGGGTTGTGCATCGTCCATCACCAGCAATGCTGCCCGATCCGCAGATAGCTCTGCCTTGCGTGCCCACTCATAAAATGCCATCAACAGTCCCGTGCTAACCAGACTACTGATGCCAAAGGTGATTTCCGAGAGACCGGAAGCCACCTGGATTACCCACATCGCCATCTGGGTTAACGTCGTGTGGCCACACTTGATGTGACCGAGTTCGTGGGCGATCGCCGTCTTTAACTCTGCCTCGCTCATTAGGTCTAGCAGGGCTGTACTCAACACAATCGAAGGCCGCTCCTGCCCCAGGGCAAAAGCGTTTGCCATCGCCGACTGAGAGACAAACATCACCGGCTCAGGCCGCACATCCAACACCTGCACGCATTCTCGCAAAATCTGATAGAGGTTGGCGTACTGTCGTGGCCCCACCTCAATGTTGTTGCCCATCAAATGCACATAGCGAGGCCGCTCGTAGACAAACTCAACAAACTGTCGTGCCACCAAGTCGAAGCCAGGAACACTGCGGAGGGCTTGCTCGGCCTGCGTGTCGAGGGGATGGCGAAAAGCGTCAGGCGAAAGGCCGGGATAGGAAGGCATAGGGAACGCGAGAGTTCTGTGAAAGCAAGAGCCTTGATAGACCCTGTTGCCTCCAAAATACCATCTCTGGCGTTGCTGATTTAACCAGTGATTTTTTGAATTAACGTGAATTCAGGATAAGCTGAAGCCCTTGCTGTTCCGTCCGCGACGCGGACGGAACAGCAAGGGTTGTGGGTCACCGCGCCGGGCGCGGTGACCTAAAACCCTCTTAACCAGAACTGACGTTGAATTAAGCAACACCACAGTTCTTCCCCTGCGTAGAAGCCATGGTGATATGCTTCGCTTCACAGCGGTGAGCCATGCCTCCAGAGTTTATGACTCGACGTTCACCATTTTCAAGATCTCCAGGGCAGCGCGATCGCACACTCCAGCCTCTCCCATCGCCTGCCGCATCTGCTGATAATCTTCCTGCATCCGCTGACGACGGGCAGGGCTAGTCAGCAAACCTAAAGCCGCTGTGGTCAGGGCTTCGGGGGTGGCAAATTGCTGCATAAATTCTGGCACGATGGACTTCATCATCACCAAGTTGGGGGGCGACATAAAGGGCACAGAGAATTTCAGGATGTGTTCCGCAATCCAGGCCGTTAGACGATTGACTCGGTAAAACACAACCTGAGGCACCCCCATCAGGGCGAGTTCTAGGTTGACCGTGCCTGACTTGGCGATCGCCAAGTCTGCTGCTGCCAGCACAGTCTGATTCGGATCGACCAACACGGTTGCCCGCACCTTAGCCTGATGGAATGCCTGTTCCAGAATTGGTTGAAATTCCGGGCGGGAGAGGGGCACCCAGAACTGCACCTGTGGCAGTTGTTCTTGGAGACGCTGTGCGGTTTCCAGTAGAATCGGCAGCAGATACTTCAGTTCCTGTTGACGGGAGGCAGGCAGGAGGGCGATCGCCACCTGATCCTCTGAAATCCCCAACTGCTGACGGGCAGCTTCCCGGTCTGGTGGGACTGGAAATCGGTCGATCAGGGGGTGGCCGACGTAGGTGACGTTGACGCCCCGCTTCTCGTAATAGGCCGCCTCAGCCGGAAAAATCGCCAGCAGGCGATCGGTAATCTCAAGGATGGCCTGGGTCGTGTTGGCATTGATCGACCAGACCCACTCCTGCGGCGCGATATAGTAAACCAGCGGCACTTGGGGCAGATGGCGCCGCAGGTATTTGCCAATGCCAATGTTTGGCCCCACATAGTCAATCATTACCACTAGGTCGGGCGGGTGCTGGCTCAGGTATTGTTTTGCCCGCTGCCGCAACTGCAAGGTAGGGATGATGTAGGGCAAGGCTTCCACCAGACCAATTGAACCAATCGCGGTCGTGTTGCCCAGCAGCGTTGCACCTGCCGCTACCATGCGATCGCCCCCCAGCGCCACAATCTCTAGGGGAATTCCGAGGCGCTCTGCCTGCCGATGCAGGGCGGTCACCAGCATGGCCCCCTGCAAATCCCCCGACACTTCACCTGTGCTAATAAAAATGCGCATTCATCTAGCCTGGAAACGGTTTAGCCCAGAAACCCAGGGGTTGCCCTTTTGCCCCTCACCCCTCCTCTGCTTCATCGTGGCGGTGTCGGCGTTTGCCCGGAATCACCCCACGTCGTCCTGAGCGCTGGGCCTGCTGCAGGAACTCTCGCAGATGATGGATGTGAGCATTTTCCGGCAACAGGTCAAGTTGTTCAAGCGCTTGGTTGAGGGGCAAGCCAGAGCGATACAGGATGCGGTAGGCTTTTTTCAAAAGTTGGTAGGAGCGGCCTTCGTCATCATGCAGGAAGCCAGCGCGTTTGAGACCCACCACGTTGAGCGATCGCACCCGTGAAGGGTTGCCCTCCACCAGCATATAGGGCGGGACATCGCGATCAATTCGGCTCATGCCCCCCACCATCGCCAGTCGTCCAATATGGACAAACTGGTGCACCCCTAGCACGCCACTGATGCGGGCCATCGACTCTACATGCACATGCCCCGCCAGAGCCACACCATTAGCAATAATCACCTGGTCTTCAATGACGCAGTTATGCCCCACATGGGAGTACGCCATCAGCAGGTTGCCATTCCCCAAAATGGTGGCTTCTCCGGCATGGGTTGCCCGGTTGATTGTGACGTATTCCCGAATCAAGTTGTCATCCCCAATTTGCACCAGGGTTAACTCCCCATCGTATTTCAGGTCTTGGGGTTCCAAACCAATCGCCGCACCCGGGAAAATATGGTTACGTGCGCCAATCTCTGTCCATCCATCTAGCACCACATGGGGGCCAATAATCGTCCCTGGCCCCACCTTAACGTGGCTGCCAACCACTGCATAAGCCCCAACCTGCACCGTCGGATGCAGTTCAGCACCAGGATAAATGACAGCCGTAGGATGGATGAGAGTCGTCAAGGGGGGAGAAGAATCGGGTAGATGACGGTTGAGTCGATGGGAAGTGACGAGAGGATTTGTAGTCACCGGAGGTACTCTGCTTCAGAGGGTTGCATGGGACAAGGGAGACAGGCAGAGTGGTAGAAGGAAATAGAAGAAACGATTGGTATCAGTTTCGCTCGCCTCCACCATCTGTGGGAGGGGGTTGACATTCACCCAGGTTAGTTTCCCATCATTTGCAGTCACGATCGAGTGCCCACAGGGCTTAGTCCACAATCGAGAACATCAGTTCGGCTTCAGCCGCCAATTGTCCTTCGACTTCTGCTCGACCTTTCATCCATCCAAAGCGACGCGACTTGATCCGAATAAGTTCCATGGTCATGATGAGCTGGTCTCCCGGCACCACCGGACGCCGGAACTTCGCCTTATCAATGCCCGTCAGCATGAACAACCCCGCAGGGATGCCTGGAAACTGGGTCAGCACAACGCCACCCACTTGAGCCATTGCCTCGATGATAAGCACACCGGGCATGATTGGCTTGCCAGGAAAGTGGCCCTGAAACTGCGGCTCGTTATAGGTAACGTTCTTCACCCCAACTGCCCGTTCACCGGGGACGAAATCGATAATCTTATCAACCAACGCAAACGGATAGCGATGGGGTAGCAGCTTGTGGATGTCTTCGACCGTCAAGACCGGCTTTTGAGGAGTGCGGTTCACAATCGCAGGCTCAGTTTGGGCAAGAACAGGATCAGCGTGAAGGTCAGTCAGGGTAGACATGGGCAGTGACACAGGTTATGGGGAAACAGGACAAAAATAACGGCGTTTTCAGGAGGCTCTTTCCCAGGACAGAGAACTTCCAGCAACCCTAGGCAGGCACTAAGACCTGAGTCAGGCGTCGAACCAGTTGGGTGTGTAACTGATGGCTTGCTCTGTAGGCCAGGATGTGAACAAGGGGAAACGTTCCGATCAGACTGCAATCTCCTACTAAGTCTAAAAGTTTATGACGCACTGGCTCATTTGAAAATCGCAGGGGTGGATTCAGCCACCCTGCATGGCTGCAAACCAGGGCATTGTCCAGGCTGCCTCCCCGAATTAAGCCCATCGATCGCAATTGGTCAATCTGGTGGGCGAGGCCAAAGGTGCGAGCCGGGGCGATCGCCACAGCAAAGCTTTCCTGCTGGGGCGACCAGCTATACCACTGGTTGCCGATGGCGGGCAGGTCGAAGTCAATGCCGTAGGTAAAGCGCAGCTGAGACGCAGGAAAAGCCGTAACAAAGGCGTCCTGATGCTGCACGGAGATGGGTTCTGTTAGGGTACGTGCGATGCGGGGAGCTTCCTGGGGCACAACTCCAGCCTGGGCGATCGCCGTTACCCAGTCTTGAGCGGAGCCGTCCAGCAGGGGCACTTCCGGGCCGTCTAGAACAATCTCAGCATTGTCAACCCCCATGCCTGCCAAAGCGGCCAGCAGGTGCTCCACCGTCCGCACCGCAGCCGCTCCAGTTGCCAGTTCGGTTGACAATGTCGTCTCCCGCACCGAGGTAGGGTCAGCCGCGATCCGAGGACACCCCGGCAGGTCAGCCCGGACAAAAACCCGCCCCTGGCCAACTGCCGCTGGAAACACCTGCACCCGCACAGTGGCACCAGAGTGAAGACCAATGCCGACGCGCTCAAAGGGTTGCCCCAGCGTGTGTTGTTGGGGGGCGTGGTAGGCGATCGCCCACGCCTCAGCATCAACAGCAGGATCGAAGCGGTGGGTGGGTTGCCCCTGCAAGGATGGTGAATGAACCAGTGGGTCTTGCACAATGACTCCTAGGCTAGAAGCGTTCTCCAAGGCCAAAGTGGATCTGGCTGTCGCCCTCGTCGTTGATGGCGTAGTCCACTCGAATCACCCCCAGGGGTGACTGGACTCGCACACCCACGCCAAAACCCAAACCAGAACCGGGTTTATCTCGAATGATCGAGGGTTCTCCGGGGACATCGCGGTCGGTGCCCAAGGTGCTCCCCACATCGACAAAGAGGGCGCCTCCCACAATTGAAAAGATGGGGAAGCGATACTCGATTGACCCCAGCAGAAAAGCCCGACCACTGCCCACATCACCGGGGTCGTAGCCGCGAATCGAGTCCGTCCCCCCGAGTGAAAAGGCTTCGTAGGGAGGCAGATCGCCCAGGATCAGCCCACCCTGCACGTTAAAGGCAAGCGTCTGGGGACCATCCGAGAAGCGCAACCAGTTGACTGGAATAAAGAAACTGTAGTTGCCCCGTAATCGGTTCAGTAGGATACTGCCTTGGCCGATGGGAATAGACTGCTCAGTGCTCAGGCGTAGGGTGTAGCCACTGGTGGGACTGATGCGGTTGTTGCGTCGATCAGTTGACGCAGAGAACGACACTAAGAACAAGTCGTCCACCCCAGTTCCGCTGAAGCTCAGGTCGTTCCCCAACTCATCCACAGGGCTGCGATCGCCATCCGCGTCTTGGATACGAACATTCTGGTACTGAATGCCAGTTGAGAAGCGCCAGTTCGGCTCGAATGCGTCATCAGGACGAGCGAAGGAAATGCCGCCGCCAAATCGACGGACTCTGGGGCGATCGCCATTAGGCAAGAAAACTTCAGTTTCCCCACCCTGAAACACAAGGGGAATGGTGCGGCGGGCAAAGGCACTCACACTGTAGGAAGTACGAAAGGGATCTCCCGCAATCCAGGGATCCGTAAAGCCAATGTCAAACAACAAGTCGCGCTGACCAAACTGGATTTCTGCGGCCAAGCGCTGGTTATTTCCACCCAGGTTTTGCTCCTGGTAACTGATCGTCCCAAACAGGCCACTGGCTGAACTGATTCCCGCCCCGGCTGCAACGGAACCCGTATTCCGCTCCACCACATTGACCGTAACATCCACCTTGCGGGGATCGCTGCCTGGGTTTAATGACACCCGCAGGTCTTCAAAAATTCCCAGGCCAAAAGCCCGCTGCAAGTCTGCCTGGATCTGGCTCTGGTTGAATACCTGTCCCGGCTGAGAACGGAACTCGCGGGTGATGATAAAGGGACGTGTCCTACCCCGAATTGGTTCGCCCCGCTCATTGGTGTCGTTGCCGTCCTGGTCAAGGAAGCGCACATTAATGTCTTCAATCACCCCTTCCGCCACGGTCAACGTCACCGTGCCATCGGCAGAGACTTGGGGAGCAGCCACAACCTGAGCCAAGACGTAGCCATTGTCCCGATACCAACGGTTCAGCGCCTCGATGCCTCGTTGAAACTCGCGCAGATTCAGAATTTGTCCATACTGGGGCGAGAAGATCTGGGTAATGATTTCATTGGGTAGCACCTGCGCGCCTTCAACCCGCACCGATTGCAAGACTGGATTGGGGGTGACGACGAAGGTGACGCGCACCCCTAGGGGCGTGTCTTCGGGAACCACCTGCACATTGGCAAAATACCCCGTTGCAAAGACAGCATTGCGATCTTGCTGGAGCTGGGTACGGGTAGTTGTCTGGCCAGGCTTAGTTTGGATGGCATCGTAAACAACGCGTTCCAACTCAGGAGTTGGGGCACCACTGACAACAACCTCTGCAACTTCTACCCGTGGTTCCTCAGGGGGTTGGGGCTGGCCTGTAGTCCCAGATGGCGGCGTCGGTGGCGCAATCGGGGCACCGCTGGGCGGTGGGATGGTGGGGTTCACTGGTGTTGCAGGCACCTCGAAGGTGGGTACCTGCTCGTCTGCCTCTGAGGGCGCAGGTGCAGCGCTAGGAGCCTCAGGTGTGCTCCCCGCAGGGGCCTGTCCTATCTGCATAGTGGCTGGGATGAGCAATTGCTCAACGGCAGGGTCGCTAGGATCCCCAACCTGATTCGCAGCGGCACTAGAGACGACAATTTCAGCAGCATCGCCAGTCTCAGCGATCGCCGGACGCACCGACCAACCTACCGTGGCCGAGACACTCAAAACCGCCAGAAGTACGGGAGAAAAACGCATACACTTTTCGCTCATGAAACCTTCCTTACACCACCGCCTGCAACTCACAGGCTCCCCTTGCGACTGGCAATCAACTGGCTGAATAACCAACCTGTACGGAACAAACTGGGTCAGGTGAGACAAACGCAGCAATTGTACAGCATTGTTTAGACCCACAAATGATTTAGGGTCAGTTGTTGAAATGGCCTGCGGTCTGATTTAGAGAGCCTGCTGTAAGACACGCTCCATCACCCGCTGGTAGGCAGCTTCCACATCCCCTAGGTCGCGCCGGAAGCGATCCTTGTCCATCACCCGACGGTTGGGGTCTGTCTCGGCTTGGTCCCACAGGCGACAGGTGTCAGGGCTGATCTCATCTGCCAAAATCAGGGAGCCGTTGGCATCGGTACCAAACTCCAGCTTGAAATCCACCAGGGTAATGCCACAGGACTGAAAGAAGGCAGACAGCACTTCGTCAACCCGGAGCGCCAGCGATCGCAGGCGACTCACCTGTTCCGCCGTTGCTAGGTTCATCACCCTCAGGCGATCGTCAGTCAAGAGCGGATCACCCAGGGCATCGTTTTTGTAGTAAAACTCCACCAACGGTGGTTGGAGCACGGTGCCCAGGGGGATTCCTGTTTGTTGACAGAGACTCCCTGCTGCAATGTTCCGCACCACCACCTCTAGAGGAATGATGGTCACAGCCTTCACCCGCATCGTATTTGGGGTGGGGCAATCGATGAAATGAGTGGGCACCCCCTGCTTTTCTAATAACTGAAAGAGGTGTGCTGAGATGCGGCAGTTGATTTCACCTTTGCCCGCAATCGTGCCACGCTTTTGGGCATTAAACGCCGTTGCATCATCCTTAAAGTGCGTCAGCAGGACATGGGGATCCTCTGTTGCATAGAGGATTTTGGCCTTGCCTTCGTAGAGCTTGGTAGGAACCGTCATGGTAGAAGCTAAGCCTGGCTTACCAGGGTTGAAGCAGGACTGTGCTGCAAGCTTCCTTATTTTATCGATGCGGTGGAATTCCTCAAAATCGATGGGACAGATGCCTCACCTGTCCCCCTCCTCACCCTAGAGCATCCATATCATTCTCTAACCAAATGCGAGTTCGCGGAGAGAGGTTTCGTCGTCAAGCGCGCAGCCTTTGGCCATAAACAAGAGAGGGACCAAAGGCTGATTAACCAACCGTCGGTTCTAATTAACGTGAATTCGGGATAAGCTGAAACCCCTACTTTT
>DVEB01000002.1 GCA_015295905.1 Synechococcales cyanobacterium M55_K2018_004 | reverse complement strand
CCCAAAACCCTTGCTGTTCCGTGCGCGACGCACACGGAACAGCAAGGGTTTCAGCTTATCCCGAATTCACGCTGAATTAGGGAGTGAATTCGGGATAAGCAGAGGTTTCAGGGTAGCACGCACCGCGCACCGCCCCAAAACCCTCTTACCCCAAACTGAGGTTATGAGACGCCATTAGACCCGCGATCGCTCAACCAGCATGAGCAAAACGTAAACAACTAGCAAATAGACTGCCGCAAGGATAGGAATTGTTAGAGGAATACCAACGTAAGTCATCGTAAAGTGCTCTATAGAAATAAACTAACGGTTAACTGTAAAGATGCAGGCTTCAAGCACCTGCGAGACATTCTTCTCAGGCCAAAAGCCGTCGAAGCAATGTCGCAATTGCACTACAAAACAGCGGCAGCCAGAAAGCCGTTGCTAAAACTGCCGATCGAATACCTGACACGCAAGAACGCCACGCTGGGCCTGCACAGCTATGAAAATCCGTTGGGAAAAGCAGGCAATGCTAATCCCCTGGAGACAACCAAAACCAACCTGAGCCAAGCAATACTTCCAGAAGCTCCCGATGAAAATAGAGAACCTAGAAGGTATTTACGCCACCCAACTCTAAGTTAAGTAATGGTAATGTGCAGCCGAAGCAGCTATGAGATTTTTGAAATGTCTTTCTAATAATCTAACATAAGACTCTTTAAGATCGGGGGCTTTTCTGCAAAACCTGTAATAACTCTCAAATAACGCTGAGCGGACTAGAACCGTCTGCACAGATGACTGTTTCCACTCGTTCTTGGGGGCGTTTTCCAACAACTTGCGTCCTAGGACCCAGCTTAGGAGCTAGAGCCTGTTTCTCCTCATGCTTTTGGCTGTTCTTCCCCGCCCCCCTCGAGCCAGCAATGCAGCGCAAGAACAGACGCGACTTTCTCTCATCTTGATATCTCCCCTCGCACAACTTGAGCGGTTGCCCTAGAATAAAGGCAAATATGTAAAATTTCGTAAATCTTCTCTCACCCGCTGTCCATGACCTCAGTCACCTCGCTCTTAGCTCCAGTGGAAGCCGACCTTGAACTGTTGACAGACAACCTGAAGCAGTTAGTTGGTGCGCGTCATCCGATTCTATACGCAGCGGCAGAGCATTTGTTTGGGGCCGGGGGAAAGCGGCTGCGGCCAGCGATTGTCCTGTTGATTTCACGCGCAACCATGCCCAACCAGGACATCACTGCCAAACACAGGCGGCTAGCAGAGATCACAGAAATGATTCACACTGCCAGCTTGGTGCACGATGACGTGGTTGATGAGTCAGAACTGCGGCGGGGAGTGCCAACGGTGCACACGAGCTTTGGCAATCGCATTGCAGTGCTGGCAGGGGATTTTCTGTTTGCTCAGGCCTCTTGGTATCTGGCGAATCTAGACAACCTGGAAGTTGTCAAACTCCTCTCAGAGGTCATCAAGGACTTCGCTGAGGGAGAAATCCAGCAGGGGTTGAATCGGTTTGACTGTAGCCTTTCGCTGGAGGCGTATCTGGAGAAGAGTTACTACAAAACCGCTTCGTTGATTGCCAATAGCTCAAAGGCGGCAGGTATTCTTAGTGGCGTATCTGATGAGGTGGCGATGCGCCTCTACCACTACGGGCGACACTTGGGTCTGGCATTTCAAATTGTTGATGACTTGCTTGACTTTACGGCATCGGTAGACGCACTGGGTAAACCTGCTGGGTCTGACCTGCGGAGTGGCAATCTGACGGCTCCCGTGCTCTTTGCTATGGAGGAAAAGCCCTACCTAGAGGTGTTGATCGAGCGAGAGTTCTCTCAGGATGGTGATTTGGAGCAGGCGATCGCCCTCGTTTTAGACAGTAGTGGTATCGAGCGATCGCGCGGACTTGCCGCCAGCCATGCTGACCGGGCCTTAGAAGCGCTGAGTGATCTACCCGTCTCTGAGGCACGTCAGGCCCTGATGAGGCTGACCGACTATGTGCTGAGCCGTGGTTATTAGTAACTGCGCCCCACACTAGCCAGACCTGACGTGGATTAGGCAATATCTGAAGGAATTCCCCCCCGCCCCTGGGACTGTTGTAAGGAATTCTGGATCAATGCTTGCAAATTATCACGAGTGACTTCCGTCCCCTGATTTGGATTACTAGGCACCTCAAAGAAGACCACACTATCGAGTTGGGGAATGGCAATCATCTGAAACAACAGGTGTATCACCGGAACAGGGAGCGCCACAACCTGTGGGTCGCGCGAGAAGGGGCTAGCAAGGGCATCCTTGAGTGCTGGAAAGGCATAGATAATGTTTTTTTGACGGCTGGGGTCAGTGCGGTGGCTAATCGTCGTCATCACCCAGCCTTGGTTTAGCGTTTGCAACACATAATATTGAGGATGCTTGAGCTGTTCTGCAATGAGCTTAAGGACAGGGGCGATCGCCTCCACCGCGTCAGGAGTAACGCTGTCTTGGGGAGCGTGCTGAATCAAATCTTGAAGTTGCTGATCGAGATCCATAGCAGGTTGTGGGCGCGACTCTTCCCAGTCTAGTCTGTCCTGGGCAGGTCATGACGCTGCAACTAGGCTGCCAACTTTTCGCGATCGCACACTCGTCCCTGCTTCATCCGCTCATACTCCGCTAGTTGGGCTTCGATCTGGTTCTTGACAATCTCTCGATATTCCAGGAAGTGTTCGTTGTGGGCACAGACGGTAACATACTGTTCAACAACGGCGGGATTCTTGATCAAGATGTGGATCAGGTGGTGCCAGAACAGCCAGCGGGTTTCGCGCTTTATGCCCTGCCGCCAGAAGACCAGTAGTAATGCTTTCAGAACAACCCATTCTGGCAGCTTGAAGGGAGGCTTCACCCTAGGTGCCCCTAGTTTGAGGAAATAGCGGTAGACGCGGTTCAAGTATTGCACCGGATCGTAGAGCTGACGAAATGCACTGACATACTCACGGGCAATCTCTTCCACGGGACGGGTGGGCACAAAGTTCATCAAAGTCGTCTGGTTAATGTTGCCGTCTTTATCGATCAATCGCCCCTCTTTTTCCAAGCGGTGCCAGAGTGCCGTGTTGGGCAGTGCCTGGAGCATTGCAAAGGTGGTAGTGGGAATGCCAGTAATTTCGGCAAATTCGACAATCCGTTGACCTGCTCCAGGTTTTTCGTTGTCAAAGCCAATAATGAACCCAGCAATCACACGCAGTCCCGACCGTGTTACTTTATCGATGGACTCCAATAGGGGCGATCGCGTGTTCTGGAACTTTTTGGTCAACGCAAGGCTATCGGCATCGGGAGTCTCGATACCCATAAACACGGCTGCAAAGTTACACTCCAGCATCAGGTCAATCAGTTCATCATCTTCTGCCAAATCGAGAGAGGCTTCGGTGTCGAAGCGGAAGGGATACTGGTGGTCAGCCTGCCATTGCTTCAACTCCCGCAATAGAAGTTTCACGTTGCGCTTGTTGCCAATGAAGTTGTCATCCACCATAAACACACCGCCACGCCAGCCTAGGTTGTAGAGCGCCTCTAGTTCGGCTAGCAATTGGGTGGGAGTCTTAGTCCGTGGTTTGCGACCATACAGCACAATAATGTCGCAGAACTCGCACTGGAAGGGGCAACCCCGTGAGAATTGCACCGACATAGAATCGTAGGCTGCCATCTCCAGCAGGTCATAGCGGGGAATGGGGGTGGTGGTGACATCGGGCTTGTCGCCATTGGCCGTGAATTTGCCACTAGGTTCACCCCGTTCCAGCGCCTCAACAAACATCGGCAGAGTAATTTCTCCTTCGTCCAGGATTAGATAATCTACCCCAGCTTCTTCCATCTCTTCAGGCATCGAAGTAGGATAAGGGCCACCCACAGCCACCTTCTTGCCGCGTTGCTTGGCCTCTTGAATTTGGCTAAGGATGTCGGCCTTTTGTACAATCATGGCGGAGAAGATGACGATGTCTGCCCACTCCCACTCAGCCTCGGTGACGGGTCGAATGTTTCGATCAACCAACTTAAATTCCCACGTCTGGGGAAGGATAGCCGCGACTGTGATTAGCCCCAGCGGAGGTAGCAGAACCTTGCGGTTAACGAGTTCCAAAATTTTGTCGTAGGACCAGAAGGTTTTCGGAAACAGCGGATAGACTAATAGGGCACGCATCTCACACCACCCGAAGATTTATTACTGCACAGTATAAGCCACAGAATCCGCTGCGGGGGATGCCGGTAGACGATTTCTCGGAAGGTAACACGTTTCGGTAGAGAGCAGGTCACCTTTGCAGGCCCTCATCCCCCAGCCCCTGCTCCCAAGTTGGGAGCAGGGG
>DVEB01000099.1 GCA_015295905.1 Synechococcales cyanobacterium M55_K2018_004 | reverse complement strand
CGCGGTGCCCCAAAACTCTCTTAACCAGAGCTGACGTTAGCCACGAAACCTACCTTCTCCTAGCGACAAGATCACCCATCTGCATGATTCTGTCGGGGGAGACGACAGGCAACACTGGTGAGGTTGTTTGCTGCCTCGCTTTCCATGTGGCCAATTCGCATCTCTCTTCCGGCCCTCAAGCCAGAAACCGCTGGTCTACTAGCGATCGCTCTGGCTGCTTTGCTGTGGGCGATCGCTGCTGTTGTTGCCCGCAAACTGCTAGATGCTGGGGTCACACCGTTTGAACTTGCCCTCTCCAGGGCCGCGATCGCAACGGTGGGACTAGGGGTGATCTGCGGCTTCTCCCCCCCGCCAAAGCAGCGGTTTGATGGCAGGATGCTGCTGCTAGGGCTGGCACTAGCGTTGGTGACGGCTTGCTATTATGTAGCGATCGCTCGGCTTTCCGTAGCAGTGGCGATCGTGATTCAGTATACGGCTCCCGCCTTAGTGGTGCTCTGGAGTGCTGTGAAAAACTGGCGACTGCCTGCGCCTGTGATCCTGGCCGCAGTGAGTGCAGCCCTGCTGGGTGTCAGCCTGATCTCTGGAGTTTTCTCGAAAACACTCCATTTCGATGGCATTGGGTTGATCGCCGCTGGGGGGAGTGCTGTCTTCTTCGCCACCTACACGCTTTTCAGTGAAGCTCTAGTTGATACCTACGGAGCCACAGGGGTAATGTTTCGTGGCTTTCTAGTCGCGACTCTATTCTGGTCAGCCTTCCAGGTCTCTCAAGGGGTTCCGACGTCAGTTTTGGCGATCGCCAACGGGCCCGGTCTGCTGTTTACTGGCATCGGTGGCACGCTAATCCCCTTCAGCCTGATGGTTTGGGGTATTCAACGAGTCAAAGCAGAGAGAGGGGCGATCGCTGCCAGCCTGGAGCCTGTCCTGGCCACACTCCTGGCCTGGGTCTGGCTCGGTCAAACCCTAAACTCCATGCAAATCCTAGGAGGAATGCTCGTTCTGGGAGCAGTGCTCTTGCTTCAGGTGCAACCAAGTGACGCTTGACCCAACTTTAGATCCGATCGCGTCATTGTTCTATCCCACATTCCGCTATCCCACATTCCGCACTTCTAGCCAGCACATTGAGACGTAAGAACAAAGCAATCAGCCCTACAGCAATTCCAGTCGATTCATTCTCAAGGGAATGTTATGTTCACACAAGTCCCCAAAGATTGCCGATCAATCAATTCGGGATAACGTGAATTCTGGATAAGCTGAAACTTTTGATGTTCCGTACGCGACGCGCACGAAATATCAAAGGTTTTGGGCACTGCACACAGCGCGGTGCCCAAAACCTTGCTTAACCAGGACTGACGCTATTGAATCTTCGAACCCTAGCAGTCGTAGTAGAGCGCAAACTCGTAGGGATGCGGACGCAAGCGCATGGGGTTGACTTCATTGTCGAGCTTGTAGTTAATCCAATTCGCAATGAAATCCTCAGTGAAGACTCCCCCCACTGTCAGGAAGTCGTGATCCTTTTCGAGGTTGCTGAGAGCATCTTCTAGAGAACCAGGAGTCGAAGGCACCTTCGCCAGCTCTTCTGGGCTGAGGTCGTAAATGTCCACATCCAGCGGAGAACCGGGGTCAATCTGATTCTTGATGCCATCGATTCCAGCACAAAGCATAGCAGCGAAGGCAAGATAGGGGTTCGAGGTGGCATCAGGGCAACGGAACTCCAGACGCTTTGCCTTAGGATTACTGCCCGACAGCGGAATCCGAACAGAAGCTGAACGGTTGCCCTGAGAGTAAGCCAAGTTCACCGGAGCCTCAAACCCGGGCACCAGACGCTTGTAGGAATTGGTAGTGGGATTGGTAAAGGCCAGCAGAGAAGGGGCATGCTTCAAAATGCCGCCAATATACCAAAGAGCCAGTTGGCTTAACCCAGCATATCCATCGCCGGCAAACAATGGTTGACCGTTGTTCCAGATAGACTGGTGGGTATGCATCCCGGAACCATTGTCGTTAAACAGAGGCTTGGGCATGAAGGTGACGGTTTTGCCATACTTCCGTGCCACATTCTTGATGCAATATTTGTAGGTCATCAGCCAGTCTGCAGCTTCCACCAGACGACCAAAGCGGAAACCTAGCTCGCACTGACCGCCAGTGGCCACCTCATGGTGGTGCTTTTCAATAGGAACCCCACACTTTGCCATCGTCAGCAACATGTCAGTCCGCATGTCCTGTGAGGTGTCAGTGGGAGCGACTGGAAAGTAGCCTTCCTTATAACGAGGCTTGTAGGCCAAGTTGCCACCCGCTTCAACGCGACCTGTATTCCAGCGCCCTTCAACAGAGTCAACGTGGTAGTAGCTCTCGTGTTCGTTTTGGTCGAAGCGAACGTCATCAAAGATGAAGAACTCCGCCTCAGGGCCGAAGTATGCAGTATCGCCGATGCCCGAGGACTTTAAGTATTCCACTGCTTTTGAGGCGATCACACGAGGACAACGGGAATACCACTCACCCGTCCGAGGTTCTTTAATGCTGCAAATAACGCTCAGGGTCGGCTCCTTCATAAAAGGATCGATCCAGGCAGTAGTGGGATCCAGCACCATCGTCATGTCTGATTCATTGATGGCCTTCCACCCCCGAATACTAGAGCCGTCGAAGGGAACCCCATCGACAAAGCTGCTCTCATCGATCTGGTCGCGGTGCACGGTTAGGTGCTGCCAGATACCTGGCATATCCACAAATTTCAGATCGATCATCTTGATGTCTTCATTTTTAATCCAATTCAAGACATCTTGTGCGGTCTGTGCCATGACTACTCCTTAACTTCTGGGCGATCTCTACACTCTGCAATGAGGAAGATAACGTAAATGGCTCTGATGAATGAACGCTTGTCTGGTGGGCAGCTCAGGTGTCGATTTCAAGAGGCTTGTGGTCAAACTCTAAATCAGCAAGTCACTTACACTGAACGATTTCAAAAGCAACAACTGACCAAGTTGCAACCAAACTTAAGTTGCCTTTAGAAATATGAGGCTCACCTATTAATCAAGGTTTACTTCACCTGAATCATCCTAGGGAGAGGGATGCATAGGTTTTGTATTTTAAGTTACAAAAATAGGCCTGTCTTGGTAGTCGTCGCGGTGACGCCTCTCACCGTTTAGACTCACACCTCTCTCTCTTCAGGGAAATGACGACCAAAGCAGCCTTTCTTAAAAGTTTGCAAAGTCTTTGGGCAGGTCAGGTGGTCAATCCATTGATGCGGGTAGATAGATGTTCGGTAAGCATGAACTCGGGACACGCTGAAGCCCTTGTGTCTCCATGGGCGACGTGTACGAAAAAGCAAAGGGTTTGGGACACGGCATTGCACAGTGCGCCATATCCCAAACTCTGCTTAACCCAAACTGATAGTTGGTGAGATGATGTCGCTCACTGAGTGGGCACGGTCTGCATGGGCGACACAAAACTTAATCTTGTCGGAGGCTAGAGTCGGTCGGTCACGGGCCAAAGGGCGAATCCTTGCGTGATACACTTATGCTTGAAGATTTAAGATAAAGCCTTTCTTCAAAAGCTCGAAATCAAATGGTCTGAAGTTTTTCAATACTTGAGCCGGTTTCGTCTTTTGAAAGCCATTCTTCAAGATTGGGTTCACTACTTTATAGGCTGGAACTTTAGCAGTCTGTTCGTCAGTCGTGTTGGGAGATCAAGATTCATGCGGGACGCCGTTACAAGCCTGATTGAGAACTACGACATTAAGGGTCGATATCTGGATCGGGATGCATTAGACTCACTTCGATCCTATTTTGACAGTGGCATGGCGCGTGTCCAGGCTGCTGCAGTGATCAATGCAAATGCTGCTGGAATTGTGAAGCAAGCTGGTCTGCGGCTGTTTGATGAATTGCCTGAATTAATCCGTCCGGGTGGTAATGCCTACACTACCCGGCGCTATGCGGCTTGCCTGCGTGATATGGACTATTACCTGCGCTATGCAACCTACGCCTTGGTTGCGGGTAACACTGACGTGCTGGATGAGCGAGTGCTTCAGGGCTTACGTGAGACCTACAATTCGCTGAGTGTACCCATTGGCCCAACGGTTCGTGGGATTCAAATTATGAAGGAGATCGTGAAGGAGCAGGTCGCAGCAGCAGGCGTTGATGCGGGGAATTTCCTAGATACTCCGTTCGATTATATGTGTCGTGAACTGGGTGAGAAGAATCTTTAGTACGGCTGTCTAGGTAATCGATCGATGTTTTTCGGGTGGGGTGCTGAGCACTCCACCCAAATTTTTAAACTCTCATACCGACTCCGTCTGTAAAGTAGCAGTTAGTTTTTGGTAGAACGCGCGCGCTGCGCGCG
>DVEB01000307.1 GCA_015295905.1 Synechococcales cyanobacterium M55_K2018_004 | reverse complement strand
TAACCGACCCTATAAGCAACGGATTCCGTATCACGTCAGTTCGGATTAAGCGGGTTTCAGCCTATCCCGAATTCACTTTGTCAAAGCTCTAGAGGCCAAATTCTTCATCTGACAGAGGCAGGCTCAGTAGTTTTACGACTGTATTCTCCGTATAGGGGCTTTATGGGGAATAAAGGCTCCCACTCCCGCTTTTATGGCGCTACGCACTCATGATGTGAAACGTGTTTTGTGGGAGACCCAGAGCAGCGAGGTTTCCCACAAAACGTGTTGTCTAACCTATGGGTGTAGCACTGTATAAACAAATCTGTCGTGAGAGTTTGAAGAATTGATATGACTGGTGGATGTTGGATTCATTTTGTTTGCGGTAGAAATTACGATAGATGTGAGCTATTCATGGAGTGTGGAAGTGCACCGCATCTCCACACCCATGGGTTAGTGAATGAGTGAGTGACTCACGTTACGATAGAGAGAAATTTTCCGCGTAGGGAAATCCTTAGAATGGCACACCTGCCAAGCACACACTTGCCCCCCAAGTGCCGTTGTGAGCATCTCTTCAGATCACCGTCATTGGATAAGTTCATTAGATAGGTTGGGCAATGCAACCCTTGACCGTCGGCAGGTATCGTAGTGGATTGCGAGCTAGCTGTGCCCTAGTGCTATGCTGCCTCAGGCACGCTGCGCTTCCAATTCTCTCTTGGGCAGGTGCATCCTAGTTTGGCGAGTGGCGTAGGCTTTGTCTACCCAACTCGCCAAACTAATTTGAGCAAGTTACCTGTAGCGCATTGCAAAAGTGGCACGCCCCCTCCTAGCTTGCCTGACACCCTAGAGATGGCATGGTGGTTTGTCTGAGAGTCATGCCAGCACTGTTGGCAGAAGTCGTGATTGGGGCTGCATGGGTGGTCCTGAAGGATAAGGCTGAGCCGACAACTGGCTCTGTCACGCTTGCAAAGGATAGAGTTGGGGAGTCTGTGCAAGACCTCCCCCTCATTGCGATCGCGCCCCTACTCAACCTAAATCGGTTAAACCAGCTCACCAGCCCATGGCCCGCAAGTCTCGCAGTCTAAACTCGACGCCAGATACCTCTGACCGTTTGTGGACAGGACAAAGCCAGGTGTTGGAGATGATCGCCCAAGGGCGACCTAGCCATGAAGTTCTGGAAGCGATCGCGCTCTGGGTTGAAGCACAGTTTGATGGTTTGATCTGTGCTTTTTTCCTCGTGGATGCTGAGGGGAGGGCGCTCCAGCTTGCCGTTGCGCCCAGCCTAGCAGCAGACGCACGCCAAACGTTGCTGACCTTAGCCATTAGCCCAACAGGGAGTTGCTGTGGTGCGGCGGCTTATCGGCGCGCACCGGTGTTGGTTCAAAACACTGCAACCGACCCACTTTGGCAGTCTCACCGGGCGCTTGCCCAAGCCCATCGTCTCCGCGCTTCCTGGTCAACTCCCCTGTTCTCAACTGGGGGAGATCTATTGGGCATCCTCACACTTTACACCCACAAACCACGTGCCGCCAAACTGTTTGCCCATCCGCTGTTAGGCATCGCCCGTCAGCTTGCCAGCCTTGCGATCGCACCGCCAACGCCGCAGCGATTCCCCCCCCGATCTGCGGGTGCGGAGGATAACCACGGGACTGCCGCTGGCATCAGCCCCGTGCCTATTGCCCAGGCTGAGACGGGGCAGAGTGCAACCAGTCCAACGGCGATCGCGCCACTCCGCAACGACGAATATCGCTCCGTCATTGCGGCGCTCAACGATGGCATTGTGGTGCAGAGTGCAACTGGCATGGTGCTGGAGTGTAACCCCAGTGCCGCACGGATTCTAGGAGTTCAGTTGCAGACTCATCACCGCAGTCCACTGCTTGACCCCCAATGCCACTATATTCGCGATGATGGCTCCCGTCTTGCAGTCGAGGTGCATCCCATCACCCTGACCTTAAAAACTGGACGCGCCTGTACCAACGTTGTTTTGGGCATCCAAAAACCCAATGGAGTGCTGACCTGGATGATGCTGAATACCCAACCCCTGTTTCACCTGGGGGATGTTCAGCCCTACGCAGTGGTCTGCTCCTTTGCAGATATCACAGAGCGCAAACAGACACAGGCCGCGCTGCAACGTAGCGAGGCTCGCTACCGGGCAATCGTAGAAGACCAGACTGAACTCGTCTGTCGGTTTCTGCCGGATGGCACCCTCACCTTTGTTAACGATGCCTACTGTGCCATGCTAGGCATCCCCCGTGAGGAATTGCTTGGATATAACTACCGAATGTTTTTGCTGGCGCTCAACCAAGTGGATGAAACGAGCCTGACAACGATGGTCACGCCCGAAAATCCAGTCAGCCTGCTAGAAACTCAAATGATTTTGCCCACTGGTGAGCTCCGCTGGCATCAGTGGAACAACCGTGCTATCTATAACTCACAGGGTGTCCTGGTGGAGTTTCAGGCGGTCGGTCGGGACATTACCGATCGCAAGCGTATCGAAGAAACGCTCCGCCAGACCACCGACCGCCTGAATGGCATCCTGCGATCGCTCAATGATGTCGTGTGGTCGGCAGCCGTAGATGGGTCTCAGGTGTTCTACGTCAGCCCAGCCTGTGAGAAGGTGTTTGGCTACACCGAGCAGCAGTTGTGCGATCGTCCCTCGTTGTGGCTCGAAATTATTCACCCAGACGATCGTCCTCGCGTCGAAGCTTTGTTATCCGACTTACCGGCAACTGGAATGCTGCTGGCAGAATACCGCCTGATCCACCCCGATGAAGGAGTGCGCTGGGTATATTGCCGCTCCTGGTTAGTGCGAGACGACCAAGGGAATCCCCTGCGGGTAGACAGCATCACCAGTGACATCACTGAACGCAAGCAAGCTGAGGCTGACCTCCTGCGGCAAAACCAGCGCGCTCAGATGTTTGCCGAAATCACCCTAAAAATCCGTCAGTCGCTCGACCTTGCTGATATTCTGCAAACCACCGTGATGGAGGTGCAGCAGCTACTCCAGGCCGACCGTGTATTGCTCTACCGGATCCACCCGGACGGTAGCGGCACGGTGGTGACCGAAGCGTTGAACTCTGGTTGGCAGTCTCTCTTGGGGGCTGCTTTGTTGCCGGAGGTCAGCCTGGAGGAGTCGCGCCAGTGGGTAACACAGGGCCAACTGCGGGCGATCGCCAATGTGCAGACTGACAATATCCCCAATCAAACTGCCATCTTCCTGCAACGACTAGAGGTGCAAGCTGAGCTGGTGGTGCCGATCCTACAACGGGATCGCCTGTGGGGGTTCTTGATCGTTCACCAGTGCGATCGCCCCCGGCAGTGGTTGCCGTTTGAGCGAGAGTTGTTGCAGCAGTTGGGCAATCAAGTCGGCATTGCCCTGGCTCAGAGCCAACTCGTGGAATCTCTGCGGGAGAGCGAAGAGAACATTCTCAAGGCCCTGACAAAGGAACGAGAACTGTCGGAGTTAAAGTCTCGCTTTGTGTCGATGGTATCTCACGAGTTCCGCACCCCCCTCACCACTATCCAATCTTCCGCAGAACTACTGGAATATTACGAGTGGACGGCAGCCGAGCGCCAGGAACGGTTCCAGCAAATCCGCACAGCCGTACAACACATGACGCAGTTGTTAGAGGATGTGCTGCTGATTGGGAAGGTAGACTCTGGCCGAGTGCAGTGCAAGCCCAAACCAATCGACGTCCAAGCGTTTTGCCAAGAATTGCTGGCCGACCTGCAACTGACGACGAGCGATCGCCACCGCGTCTTTTTTCACACAACTGGCATCCCCAAAACAGTAGCCCTGGACCCGAAGCTCCTGCGACAAATATTGTCCAACTTGCTCTCAAATGCGGTGAAATATTCTCCAGAAGGAGGAGACGTCGCTCTCCTGGTAGACTACCAAACTGACCGCTTGCAATTCTCCGTCCGCGATCAGGGAATTGGCATTCCCCTAGAAGACCAAGAACATCTGTTCGAGGCGTTCTATCGGGCGACCAATGTAGACACCATTCAGGGGACGGGGCTGGGCTTAGCCATTGTTAAAAAGTGCGTAGATTTGCATGGAGGCGAGATTAAATGTGAGAGCAGTGTTGGTTCAGGCACGGTGTTTATTGTGACTTTACCCACAGGTCAGTTTGCTGAAGAGACGTTGTATGGCTAAAATTCTCGTCATTGAAGATGAGCGCTCTGTTCGCACGAATATAATCGATCTGCTGGTGGTCGAGGGGTTCGAGGTATTGGGTGCCGAAAATGGGCCAACTGGGATCAAAATCACGCGGGAGAACAAGCCCGATCTGGTGATTTGCGATATTTTGATGCCCAAAATGGACGGCTTTGAGGTGCTGCGGCTGCTGGGTGAAGATGCAGCGACTGCAACAATTCCGGTTATTTTTCTGACAGCCAAAACTGAGCGAGCTGATATGCGCCAGGGCATGGAACTCGGCGCTTACGATTACCTGACGAAGCCCTTTACTCGGGCAGAACTGTTGGGGGCGGTTCATGCTCAGATCAAAAAGCGTGACCTGTTGCTGCAACAGTACATCGAAGCCTGTCAAGAACTTGATGCGCTAAAGTCCAAGGTCAGTGAACTGCAACAATTTTCAGCCGCTAAAGACCAGCTCCTCAACAATGTTGTCGAAGAACTCCGTAACCCAATGGCAAACATTACCATGAGCATCCGGATGCTGCGAGAGGCCCCATCCGGTGCCCAGCGCGATCGCTACCTCAAAATTCTCCAGGAGGAGTTTGCCCGGGAAATTGCTTTGCTTAACCAGGTCACAGAATTACAACAACTCCTCACACCTGCCAATATTAAATTGTTGAAGCAATTTAATCTGCTCCAGGGTGAGGGCAATTAATCCGGCAACATTTCACTGGCATCTACAACATTGGGCAAAATGAAAACGATTCTGGTGATTGAGGACGATAGAACAGTCCGACAGAACATCCTCACCCTGCTCAAGGCCGAAGGGTTTCAGGCTGTTGGGGCTGAGCATGGCCTGGTGGGCTTGGAGAAAGCCCAAGCACTTCACCCAGATCTGATCATTTGCGATGTGATGATGCCCTATCTGGACGGCTTTGGTGTGCTGAAAAAGCTGCGCCAGATCCCGGCCACTAGCATGATCCCGGTTATTTTCCTGTCGGCCCGGACCGAGCGGCAAGACGTGCGGCGTGGCATGACTCTGGGCGCTGATGACTATGTGACCAAGCCCTTTACCCGCAGCGAGCTACTGGAGGCAATTGCTACCCGCCTAGCCAAGCAATCAGCCGTGATGGAACTCCAACAGCAGCTTGAATCGCTGCAAGCCTCCCAGGCCACCTTAGACAGCTTTGTTAACACCGCTGCCCATGAACTGCGTAGCCCAGTGGTCAACATGAAAATGGCGATCGAGATTTTGCAAGTCGTGCCCGACCCCGACCGCCGCCAGCAATATCTTGACCTGTTGCAGAGTGAGTGCAATCGCCAGGTAGAGTTACTCAACGACCTGCTGGATCTGCAACGGCTGGAAACTCCACTCGCCCCCAGCGACCTAGAACCGCTACCCCTGCACGCCTGGTTACCCACGATTGTCGAACCGTTTGAGCTACGCGCCCAGCAACGACAACAGCAGCTTAGGATGCAACTGCCTAATCACATCCCCCTCCTAGTTACAGAGCGCCATGCGTTTAACCGCATCCTGACAGAACTGCTCAACAATGCCTGTAAATACACCACACCAGGTGGGCAAATTTGCTTCACCGTGCAGTCTCTTCCTGCCGGGATCTGTCTCTGCCTGAGCAACGAAGCCGAGATCCCCCCTGAAGCGCTGCCACGCCTATTTGAGCGGTTTTATCGGGTGCCCAATGGCGATCGCTGGCAGCAGGGTGGGACAGGGCTAGGGTTAGCGCTGGTGCAAAAACTAGTGGAACGCCTGCGGGGAACCATTGAGATCCGCAGTGACCAAGGGTGGACTTCCGTGGTGGTGCAGCTTCCCAACTTGGGGCCTAGCTCAGAGACGGGCCATCCTTCAATGTCTCTTGGCTCTAGCGAGCATCAACCGGGTTAACCCCACGCTATCGACGGCGCTCCTGAAGTTTGCGATACACCGACCGCAGATCGACCCGGTGGTGGGCCAGTGCCACTAGAGTGTGATAGAACAGATCAGCAACTTCGCTGGCGATCGCATCTGGGTCATTGTCCTTACAGGCCATCACCACTTCCGCAGCTTCTTCTCCAATTTTCTTGAGAATTTTGTTGTCGCCTCCGGCCAGCAGCTTGCAGGTGTAGGAGTCGGGGTTGGGATGGTCCCGGCGATCGCAGATCACTGCCTCAACCTGCGACAGGGTATCGGCGGGCGGCGGCACCACTTGTCCATCCAGCCGATGAAAGCAACTGCGCTCGCCTGTATGGCAGGCCACATCCCCCACCTGCTCCACTGTGATCAACAGGGCGTCACTGTCGCAGTCGTAACGAATGGTGTGAATGTGCTGCAAATGTCCTGACGTTTCACCCTTATGCCAGAACTCCTGACGGGACCGGCTCCAGAACCAGGTATCTCCTGTTTCCAGGGTTTTGCGGAGGGACTCCTGGTTCATCCAGGCCATCATCAGCACCGTCCCATCCAGATAGTCTTGCACAATAGCGGGCACCAGTCCCCGCTCATCGTAGCGGATCTGATCCAGGGGAATGCTCCCCACGAGCGATCGCGTCTGCATAGATCACATCCCCATAATTTCGTAGCCAGCATCAACATAGAGGATTTGCCCCGTCACCCCACTCGACAGATCGCTGCACAGAAACGCTGCCACATTGCCCACTTCTGTCTGGGTGACGGTGCGCCGTAGCGGAGCCACCTGTTCGACGTGGTGAATCATGTCAAGGATGCCCCCCACCGCCGAGGAGGCCAGCGTCCGAATTGGCCCCGCCGAAATGCCATTCACTCGGATGTTGGCAGGCCCTAGTTCAGCAGCCAGGTACTTCACGTTCATTTCGAGGGCCGCCTTAGCAATGCCCATGACATTGTAGTTGGGCACCACACGCACCCCCCCCAAGTAGGTCAGGGTGACGATCGCACCTCCTGCTGTCATCAACGGTTTCGCCGCTCGCGCCAACTGAATCAGTGAGTAGGCGCTGACATCCAATGCCAGGTTAAATCCCTCTCGGCTGACATTACTGAAGTCGCCACTGAGATCTTCTTTATTGGCAAAGGCAAGACAGTGGATGAGGATATCGACCCGGCCCCACTTGTCCCGCACGGTGGCGAACGCTTCCTCCACTTGGGCATCGTTCTGCACGTCGCAGGGCAGAAACAGAGAGGGTTGCAGCGGTTCCACTAGTTCTGCCACTTTTTTCTCGAAGCGTCCTTTGTCATCCGGTAGATAGGTGACCCCCAGGTTGGCTCCGGCGGCATGGAGTTGTTGGGCAATGCCCCAGGCAATCGAGCGATTATTGGCGATACCCGTTACAAGGGCGTTTTTTCCAGTCAGGTTGAGCATAACAAAAGTACCAGATGCGTTGGGGGCGCGATCGCAGCGCCATTAGGAGAATACTGAAAAATGCGATCGGATTGATAGGGGGATGGTCAGATAGAAAGATCCGTGAATCTGCAAACGCATCCTGACCAGACCACTGGCCGACGCAAGAGGGGCGATCGCTGCTTGAGCCGCCATTAGGATTTAGAGTCAAGTGCTCTATTAACGGGAATTCGGGATAAGCTGAACCCCGCTTAACCAGAACTGACGTCTATTAGTTAACGAGGGCCACCCCAGTCAGTAACATTATGTTACAAAGAAATTTTGGTAAAGCTACGATACAAATATAGGCAAGCGTAGCCTCGAAAAACTTGGGTAGAGGGGGCTGCTTTCCAGGCAGATTCTTGGTTTTACCCCTTTTGATCGATCTGTGACTTCGTGTCCTTTGATCCTGACTGATCAGGGTTGGCTTGCCTGGAATGGGTCACCTCAACTCAAAAGTAGTTTGTGATACAAAAAACTCTCTTGAAGTTAGTTTAAGTGTTCTAACAACCTAAAGCGTGTCCGGAGTGCGGTGCGCTGGTAATGGCAGAGGCTATGCTCCAGCGGCAGGTAGGAACTATAAACCTATGATTGTAATGAACGATAAGCCCCTGGCAGAGGTTTTCCGTCAGCTCAGCGGTGGAGCCTTTCCACCGATGGTTGAAACCTTTGAGCGTGGCAAAACGATTTTCTTTCCTGGCGACCCGGCGGAGCGGGTTTATTTCTTGATTAAGGGGGCTGTTAAACTCTCGCGCGTGTACGAAGCAGGCGAAGAAATTACAGTGGCGCTGCTGCGCGAAAATAGTGTGTTTGGGGTGTTGTCGCTGATTACAGGACAGCGAGCCGACCGCTTCTACCATGCCGTTGCTTTTACTCCCGTTGAACTGCTATCGGTGCCAATTGAACAGGTTGAGAAGGCGCTGAAGGAAAATCCCGAACTGTCGATGCTGATGCTGAAGGGCTTGTCCTCCCGCATTTTGCAGACTGAAATGATGATTGAAACCCTGGCGCACCGAGATATGGGGTCTCGTCTAGTGAGTTTCCTGCTCATCCTCTGCCGCGACTTTGGCGTCCCTACCCAGGACGGTATTATGATTGACCTAAAGCTGTCTCACCAAGCGATCGCCGAAGCCATTGGGTCTACCCGCGTCACTGTGACCCGGCTGCTGGGAGACCTGCGGCAGGACAAGATGATTTCAATCCACAAGAAAAAAATAACCGTCTACAACCCCGTCACCCTCAGTCAGCAGTTTACCTAAGCTGGCCTGCGGTCAGAGGGACGATTTTTTACTCAATTTTTTCACTCAATTAAGTCCAACCTCCAGAGGCAGGATCTCAACCAGGGCAAGTTTAGCCACTTGCACCAAACTGTCCCTCCAGCCCTCCAGTGGCATCTGGGGAATGTCGGATGATGGATGAATTGGCCTGGAATATTTTCCGAGGAAAGTGTGACTACCTTACGCTTTCCTCAGAAAATATTCCGATATTTGGTCTGAATCGAATCCTCGATTCTCCTTAAGTTGGAGTAGGCTGTATCTGAGGGATGGGTAGCCAGTGATGACCACGGGGTTGGTCTTGATTGCCGCAATTTTGGTGCTGGGGGGTGTGATTGCCACAATGGGCGATCGCATTGGTATGCGTGTAGGCAAGTCTCGCCTCAGCCTGTTTAAGCTGCGTCCCCGTCAGACGGCCACCCTGATCACGATCTTGACGGGAGTGCTGATTTCCGCCAGCACCTTTGGCATCCTCTTTGCCATTGATGATCAGTTACGGACGGGCGTGTTTGAACTGGAGGATATTCAACAAGAACTGGCCAGTGCCCGGGAAGAATTGCAGCAGACTCAGGCAGAGCGCAACCAGATTGAACAAGAGTTAAACACCGCCCTTAGTCAACGCCGCACGGCTCAACAACGCCTAGTGGCAATTAATGAGTCGCTGCAACGGGCGATCGCCGAACAGGAGCGTACTGCCCAACAGGCGGCAGCGCTGCGGGGCGAAATTGAACAATTACAGACCGACCGCCAGCAGCAAATTGCCCGCCGCGACCAGGAAATTGCCAAACTGCAGCAACTCCAGAGCGATCGCGAGATCCAGATTGCTCAACGAGAACGAGAACTGGCAGAGCGAAACCGCGAAGTCGCCGAGCGCAATCGTCAAATTGAGGAACGCAACCGCCAGATCGCAGAGCGGGGTGAGCAACTGCGTCAGCTTGAGGCACAACGGTCTTTCCTGATTGGAGAAGTGCTGAACCTGGAACGAGAGTTTCAGGGGCTACGCCAGGGCAATGTGGCGCTACTGCGCAACCAACCACTTGCCTCCGGCGTGGTGCGCATTGTCGATCCGAACGCTGCTCCCCAAGCCGTTGACCAACTCCTGCGGGAGGCCAACCGCTTTGTCCTGCAACGAATTCGACCAGGCAACACCCAGGAGCAACAAATTATCCAGGTGACGCGCAACCAAGTGGACCAACTGGTCAACCAAATCCGTGATGGCAAGGACTATGTGGTCAGAATCTTGTCGGCGGGTAACTTTGTGGTGGGTGAACCCTGCGTTTTAGCAGGAGAAACCTGTATCCCCATCAATATTGCGGTTGCCCCCAACGAAGTGCTGCTACAACGCGGTGATGTGATCGCTTCCACCACCGCTGACCCCAGGGCCATGAACGAACGCCAACTCGTGGAACGGATTAATCTACTGATTGCCACTGCCCAGTTTCGGGCACGGCAGGCTGGAGTGCTGGGTGACCTCATCCAAATTGCCGATGGTCGTTCTGAAAGCGTGGCCAATTTCTTTGAACAGCTCAAGCGCCATAACCAACCAGTTACACTTCAGGCGATCGCCGCTGAACCTACCTACACCGCCGGCCCAGTCCGCCTTGAACTTGTCGCCCTGCAGAACGGTCAACCAATTTTTAGCACCTTTAGCTTGCCTCAGCCTTCTCCCCCAGTCCGGTCGGATTAAAGTACCCAGCAGTTATAAACAAACTGTTACAAGAACTCTCAAGTCCCAGCCACCCCCTGTCGCCGTTTAGCTCAAACTCGGCTTAAACTCCAGAGAGGAGCCTTTATCGACAAGGTGCTCTCTACCAGACTTCACTCTATTCACCCTAGTCAAACGTGAATTCGGGATAGGCTGAAGCCCTCCTAATCCGAACTGACGTAGTCAACGTGAATTCGGCATAAGCTGAAACCCTCTGAACCAGAACTGACATTGGTCACCAAATTTCACCCTCGTCACCAGACTGCACCATCAAAAGCGGCATTCAGCTCAACACGATGAACAGCAGTCTTGCCCCATCGCCCCTCTGCTCATGACCCCCTACGTCAACTGTCCAACGTGCGATCGCTCTCTGGGTAGAGTCCTAGAGGATGGCAGCCTGAAGGCGCAGTGTCCCTCCTGCAAGACCCACTACGGAGCCGTTTTCGGCAAGCTCTCCCACTGGTCATCGACCCTTGAACCGTTATTTTACTGGAGTCCCAAGTTGCCTCGTCTGGTGCGTCGTCGCTATGACTTCCGCATCACCACCCCCGGTCGCTGCATCAAACAGTTGCGGTTCTCGATGCTAGGCGAGGCTGACCAAGTGCCAGTGCATCCGGGCGATCGCATTTCGGTCATCTACTCCACTAGGGGGACGCAACTGGAGAAGCTGATGGCGATCCACAACCACAGTCGCGGCAGGTTGCTCCGAATGCCCTCGCCCATCCCCAGCCGCCGACATTTGCTCGAAACACGGGGAACGGTTGCTTCCACAGTGATCCTAGGCGCGGTGTTGGGGGGCATCGACCTGGGGCTGATGAGCCTAGGGGCGGCAACTCTGCTGCTCTATCACTGTCTGACGGACTCTGCCCAACTCACCACCCCCGACCTGCAGATGCAGAACCCCGTAGATGCACGCTTGCTGGACGAGCTCAAGTTAGTGGCTCAGCAGCGATCGCTCGAAAACCGCATTGAAGAACTGCGGCAAGATATCCAGGAAATCCAGACCCTGAGCAAAACGCTGCACGCTCTGCGTCGCAAAATGATGGCGGTGAACCCCCAACTTTACGCTAGTCGGGTTGCCAACTTAGAAGCCGCGATCCGCCTCCTGAAGCAACGAGCTACCCATAACCAACGGCTGATCGATGAGTACGCCCAGACAATTCAAATGATCGAGATTGAACTGGAGTCGGTCAGTTTGGCGGATCAGTTACCGATGGAAGACTTCTCTCGCCAGATTGAGCAGCGCTTGCAGGAACTCCGCACGCTGGAGGCAGAGAACCGCAACCTGCACCTGCAACTGGAAGCCCAGGAGGAAGTCCGCCGCATGAGCCGGGGCTATTAGCACTCCTGCACACTCAGCAGCCGTGAGGCCAGCAGGCGATCCATCCAGCCTTCTAGGTAGGCGCGGTTGGTTTGCCGTTCTTCAGGGTCAGCAGTATCGAGGGGGTAGGGCATCAGGCCCAGAATTGCAGCCGTGGTGACGCAAAACATAGACTTCTGGAAGCTGATGCAAATTTTAATCCGCAAATCGTCTTCACCGCGCAGCGTATCGTTGTAAATGGCCTGCAGGTAATCGGGGATGAAATGCCTCATGTCCTGCATCAGCAGCGTCGGGGGGATCCCGGCCCCGCCAATCGGTAGCGGGTCAGCGTAGAGAGCGCCGTAGTTAAAATCGCGCTGCTGGGAGGAGATGTAACCCGCTTGGGCGTTGTAGGACGTTGTGCCGAAGAAGGGGAAGGAGCGGAAGAAGACGGCTTCAACGTAGGGAACCGCGGCATCCATCAGGAATGTAATTCCCGCTGACTCAGGAATGATGTCGTACTGTGTTCCCTGAATCTCAACGGCGTAGGTAATCGGCAGATTGGCCGCATCCACCAATCCCTGTTTGATGTGAGCCACCACATCGGCAATGGAGCGAATCTCTCCGCGATCATAGCGGTCAGACAGGGCTAAAAACAGTGGACTCATGACACTCCAGAACTGCCCCAAAACGCTATAGTAGCAGAACTGCCGCACCTGCTCTAGCAAAAAAGCTGGCGTCAGACGGTGCAGCGTCCTCATGAGGAGATTAGTCTTGACTTTCGCCTGAATCGCTGCGATCGCCCGTTGCTCAAATTCCGGCGTATCTAGGTAGGCATCCAGTCCACCGCCGCCATGCCACAGCATCGCCTTCATACAGTACTCAGCAAACTCAAAGTTGATGCGATCGTGCCACCAGTGTCGCAGCAGCTTCTTCCAAGAAAGTTCTCCATTGAAATATTTGAAGAAGGGAAACAAGACCAAAAACTGGTGATCGGCAATGTAAACCAGGTTGCGCCAGTAGGCATCCAGCACAACACCGTAACTCTTCAAAATACCGACCACTTCAACAACATTCTCTGGGCTTTCAGGCAGAAGGGCACCGCCGTTCTCAAGGCGATCGATCAGGGCGCTGAGGGGATGAGTGGAGGTGGGTTGAGGGGAGAGGCTAACCATGAGGGGTAGGTGGAGTGAGTGGAGTGAGTGGGGTGGGTAGAGTGGGTGGGGTAGGGAAGTCAGCAGTTCGAGAGTTCACTGGTTCAGCGATTGTTCTCCCTTCCCTCACCTCTCCCTTAACGCTAAGGCTCCGAGTCTGGCAACATCAGCGCCGTTGCCGTGCGGTTCACCTCGCTCAGAGCAAGGGTTGTGCTTTTGCTCCAGTGGACTAGCCAGTCGGGTTGCAATCCCAGGAAGATGACCAGCACGACCATGACAATGGAGGGGATGCGATCGCGCCAGGCGATGCGAGGGAGTTGGGCCAGACTTTCGGTCATGCGCCCAAAGAAGACGCGGTTAACTAAGTTGAGGAAATAGACAGCCGTCAGACCTGTGCCAAGCATGGAGAGGATGGTCTGGATGGGAAATACGGGGAAGCTGGCTCGATAGACGATGAATTCTGCAATAAACCCTACCATGCCAGGAATGCCCGCACTAGCCATCACACCGACGATCATCAGGCTACCGATCAGGGGCATCCCACATTCGGGGGCAAGCAATCCTCGCAGAACGGTGACATCACGGGTGCCTGTCTTAGAGTAAACAACGCCTACCAGCAAGAAGAGGAGGGCCGAGATCAGGCCATGGCTGATCATTTGTGCGATCGCCCCCATCAAGGCCAACGGAGTCGCCGCTGCACTCGCCAGGATCACATAACCCATGTGGCCTACAGAACTGTAGGCGACGATTTTTTTCATGTCGGTCTGGGCGATCGCCACAAACGAGCCATACAACACATTGATCACGGCCACCACAGCCAGCCCTGGGGCAATCAACTGCCAAGCCTCTGGAAACAACCCAAAGCCAAACTTTAACAGACCATAGGTGCCCAGTTTCAACAACACACCCGCTAGCAGCACTGACGCAGGAGTGGGCGCTTCCACGTGGGCATCGGGTAGCCAGGTGTGGAAGGGCACCAAGGGAATCTTGATGCCAAAGGCCACAACCAGGGTAATCAGCAAGACCAACTGGGTTGCCATCGGCAGCGCTTGCGCTTGCAGGCCATCGTAGTCAAAGCTGTGAGAACCACTGAGGAAGGACAGCCCAAAAAAGGCCGCCAGCATCAAAACGCCAGAGATGGCCGTATAGATCAAGAACTTTGTGGCAGCATAGCCCCGCTTTGCACCACCCCAGATGGCAATCATCAAGTAGAGCGGAATCAGTTCCACCTCGTAGAACAGGAAGAACAGCAGCAGGTTTTGGGCAACAAAGGCTCCGGCGACTCCGGCCTCCAGAATCAACACCAGACTGTAGTAAAGTCGCGGGCGGGTCAGGTTCAGATCGGTGGCAACTAGGGCCATCAGCACCAGCAGGCTATTGATTACGATCAGGGGGAGCGATAACCCATCCACCCCCAGTTGATAGGTGAGGCCAAGGCTATCCACCCAGGACAGTGACTCACGAAACTGCAATCCTGGCAAGTTTGGGTCGAACTGCATGACTAGGTAGCCCGTCCACAGCAGCACGCCCGCAGCAACGACTAAGGCAATCTGCCTTGCACGCGCTGGCGTCATCACAGCCGCAGGCAGCAGCGCAATCAACGCTGTTCCGAACAGGGGACCCCAAATCAAAAGACTGAGCATTGCAGTTTCCTATTGCAGTTTTCTAAACATCGATTGCGGTAGCAGTGTGGTTCCAGGCACACCTCAGTTAGACGCCAGCAGTTGGACACCCCAGTGAAGCAGCAGAGGTACGGTGCCCCCGTCTCAAAACACCCAGGTTAAACACACGACGCCCAATACGACGCCAAAGAAGACTGTTAACAGGTAGTGTTTGGCCTGCCCCGAAATGGTGTACTTCAGAGTTTCACCACCTAGGATGGAGGCAAAGCCCAGCAGGTTAACGGCTCCATCCACGATGTAGCGATCAATCCAGGCGGTTAAGCGGGAGCCCTGCTGCACTCCCAGAATGATACTGAGGCGATAGATCTGTTCCATGCAAAAGTCCTGCGCCAGGAGAGTCTGGATACCCTTCCAACCATTACCCTGGAGTTGAGCGCGGCGATCGCCCAAATACAGCAGCCCGCCTGCCGTCACCCCTACTGCACCGGAGGTCACCAGCAGAGCCACCGTTGTCCAGTTAATCTGGCTCCAGGTAGGGAGCAGTCCCCAGCGCCACAGCATAACGGGAACCAGCAACACAATCACCATCAAGGCCACCATTGGGGTCGCAATCAACCAGGGGGCTTCCGGGGCGCGGCGGGTCTTGGGTTGGGGGTCTCCCCAGAAGACCAAGCCAAACACCCGCGTCAGGTTAAAGGCCGTTAACCCGTTTACCACCAACAACATGCCAACGAAGATGGGTGCTCCTAACCAGAAACGGTTGGCCCACTCCTGCATAGACCAGAAGGATCCCAGCGGCACCAGAGCAACACAGGCCAGGGAGCCAACCACAAAGGCGCTGGTGGTGGCAGGCATCCGGCCGGCCAGCCCTCCCATTTCCCGCAAGTCCTGGGTACTGGTCGTCAGGATGATGGATCCAACACTCATAAACTGGAGGGCTTTGCCGACAGCATGGGTGAACAAGAACAGCAATGCCACTTCATTCTGCTGCATTCCCACTGCTAGAAAGACGAGTCCCAAGTAGGCACTAGTGGTGTGGGAGAGGGCGCGTTTGATGTCGATTTGGGCGATCGCCACCAGTGAAGCCCCTACTGCTGTGACTGCGCCTAACGCCATCAGCGTCGTCAAGGCCAGGGGAGACAGGGCCAGCAGCGGTTGCATTTGGATCAGCACGTAGGCCCCACAGGCTACCACCACCGAGTTCCGCATAATTGACGCAGGGTTGGGGCCTTCCATGGCCTCATCTAACCAAAGGTTGAGGGGAAACTGGGCACACTTCCCAATCGGGCCAAAAATCAGTGCCAACCCCAGCAGATTTGCTGTCAGCGGCGCCAAGTCTGCTGTTTTCGCCCAGGCTGTCAGTTCTGCAAAGTCAAGTGTCCCGGCGATGGTAGAGACTGCCACCACCCCCATCAACAGCAGCAGATCCCCCACCCGTTTGGTCAAAAAGGCATCACGGGCAGCTTTCACCACCAGCGGTTGGGCATACCAGAAGCCCACCAGCAGATAGGTCGAAAGGGTCAGCATTTCCAGCAACGCGTAGCTGAAGAACAGAGAATCGCTCAAGGCCAGACCACTCATCGCCCCTTCAAAAAATCCCATGAGCGCATAGAACCGCGCCAAACCCCAGTCTTTTTCCAGGTAGCCCAGGGCAAACACTTGCGCCAGCAAGCTCAACCCAGTAATGAGGATCGCCGCTCCCACACTGACGCGGGAAATTTGCAATGACAGGTACAGGTTCAGATCCAGAATTCTGAACCAGGGCATATCGATGTGGAGCACGGGCAGATCCCAAATGTCGTTCAGCAGCGCTACGCAGTGAACCAGCGCTAGAACGGTCATCAAGAGATTGAAGTAGGCCGCAGGGCGGGGGCCTGTCCGTCGGATTAGCCCAATCGACCAAGGGAGGGTCAACAAGGCTCCCAACAAGCCATAGGCAGGCACCCACCAAGCCGTCTGAATGAGGAACTGATTCATCGAATTGCCCCTTAAGGAATCGGTGTCAAAAAATCCGCGTCTCCCGGGTTAAGAGGTCGCGGTGTGACTGTGACAGCGGAGAGAGTTATTCCCCCCGGCGATCGCATCCTGCAGCATGACTCTCGGAGGACAACCCGAACGCTGCGCCAAACTTTAGTGTGGTTTTCTAATGTCAATGTCAAACTCCACAATTGCCCTGACAAAACAGTCGCAGCAATGAAAGGAGTCAACGTTATTTTGTAACGAAATCTGCCTGCCTTTCCTGTGGCGAGTCTGACTCGAGCGCAGATTAACCATGCAGCAAACCCAGCAATCAAGGCTGACGCAGATTGAGTTACGAAGCGTTTCGCCATCAGATCCGTTTCGCAACAAAATCAATGGGCAGATCGCTAGATTGCAGTGGCTGAAGGCTGGAACTTAAAACCAATTTTGGGGACAACGGGTAACGACAATTGCACACCCATTCCAAAATTTAGCAATTTTTCTAGGCAATCTTACTAACATCAGGAATTCTCAATCATTCCATCATTTTTGATAGAGAAATTTCGCGTTTGCCATCGTTGCGATCTAAACAATGTGATCTAAACAAAACGTAACCTTTAGCGACACTACAGCAACACTACTGTCTGCCCTCCGCAAGCCTGCCGTTAGGACTGTTGACCGCAGGCTTGCTAGCTCTATAATTTCAGTTCTTTTTAGCTCTTTTGAGAAGATGAAGAGGATAATAGCACCCCCGCTTTGAAAATATAAAATCAAAGTTAAAGCAATGTTGAGTTTTGATAAGGCTGCTTCAACAAAGTGTGTCGGAAGCTAACCCTATGTTGAGAACTGGCCGCGGTCTCAAACCAGCAAAACTAGCAATGATAGGATGAAACTTGAGGTTTGCCCTAGGTAAAGTTATTTTCGCTGCATCCTGCAACTACCCTGCAACTAAAGTTTCGACCCAAAGCATGGTTTTGAAGAAACGAAAATCCTTCAAGTAACCTCAAGGGTTCTCCTAAGTTTGAAGAGAAAAATAACCCAGCGATCGCGCCTGGTTTTATTTTTCGTGAGTGTTCCTCATCAATGCGTACTCCTAGGGAGAACGACTCGATGTAGCTCGATATCAGGATGAATAGTCAGGATGAGCGGAAGGGCAGGTACTCCCTGTCCAACTCCTCACTTTGTGCAATACCTTTGCTTTGTCCAATGCCTTTAATTTTCCAGTCTGCTACTCGACTGGAGACCAGCAGGAGGTGATAGGAGGGGGAGAGAGTCACCCCGGTGCAAAGACCATCGCTCTAGAATTTTCGGTTTGACTGAGACCCTCAAAAACCCTGGAACTAGGGCTAAGCCTAGGTTTTAGCAGCATATAACCCTGCATTATAAGCACCATAAAAACAATCACTTTGGGTTATATTGCCAAGCGAACATCCACACCTGTATTCTTACGATTGGGAATTCTAAAGTGCTTTTCTGAAAAATTACAGTCGGGATTCCGTCAGTTTTTCAGAAGTGTATCGACTTGCATCTTCTTTTGAAGTAATGGTTGACAAAAATTACTGTTCAAATTAGTGCGTCAGGCGACTTACTCCTCCTCGGAACTAATTTGAGTCGCATGTGTGCTTTTGCTGTAAGATTTGACTTCTCTTCAAAGAGAAGATGTGGGTCGAGTGGGCAAGGTTGCCCAAGCCTCTATCGCCTTGTTACTAGTCCGGTCAGCCCTAGGGGGCAGAGCTGTTAGTTGCTGGTTGCAGGGTGGGAAACGATTGTCTTGTCGCTGAAAGTTGCCAGTTCAGCGTCGTTAAATGTCTAGAAACTACTTTTGGAAGGGAGAGAACGATGGCAATTGCAGTTGGAATGGTTGAGACCCTTGGCTTCCCCGCAGTTGTAGAAGCGGCGGATGCGATGGTGAAGGCCGCTCGCGTGACGCTGGTGGGCTACGAGAAAATTGGTAGCGGTCGCGTCACCGTAATCGTTCGGGGTGATGTGTCTGAGGTGCAAGCGTCTGTCGCGGCTGGCATTGAAAACGTCAAGCGTGTAAACGGCGGTCAGGTGCTGTCTACCCACATTATTGCGCGTCCTCACGAAAACCTGGAATACGTCCTGCCGATTCGTTATACCGAGGCAGTGGAAGCGTTCCGTGAGAGCGTCAGCGGCATCCGTCCGGTTAACCGCCCATAGTTAAGTCCTGATGCAAATTGCTAGGGTCTGCGGCACGGTCGTCAGTACTCAAAAAGAGCCAAGTCTACAGGGGGTCAAGTTCCTTGTGGTGCAATTCCTGGATGAGGAAGGCAACCCCCTGCCACAGTTTGAGGTGGCAGCAGACAGCGGCGTGGGTGCGGGTCTGAACGAGTGGGTCTTGATCAGCCGAGGCAGTGCGGCACGTCAAACTCCCGGAGGTGAAGCCCGTCCTGTCGATGCTCTGGTGATTGGGATTATTGACACTGTGAGTATAGAGAGTGGCCTTCTCTATCGGAAACGAGATCAAGATCGGTAGGCTTCTATCTTGTCTCTGCCTTGCACCTAGGTGGCTCTGCTGCACGCTTGGGTAGGTCTAGTGCTAGCCGATGGGGTCATAGGAGCCAAGCCATGGCTGCTCTATCAACAGGATTGATATTGTAAGGGGTTGGGAGGTTGGGCGATCGCCATCGATCGAGGACTTTCCAGCCCAGAACCTACGTCAAGGCATCGTCAAGAGGACTCGTTGAGAGGTTCTTTCAGGGCGATCGCAGAGACAGGCGCTCAGGATCTCAGATGCTCGGTTGTAAACAGTTGTAGAGATTAGGATTCCGGTGCAAACGATTTCTTCAAGAAGGGTCGGAGGAACATTCCAATCCGCTGGCTGCTGCAACAATTTCGCCTGCAGCCCTGTTTGAGAAATCCGGTTGCCTCCCAGAAATTCTGAGTGGTTTGCTCCATTCGTCAGCCTGTGTGCTGACCGTTCAGTTGGGAGATTTACGTTTTCATGGTCGTTCAAAGTGCTGCCGCTCCACCAACGCCTTGGTCAAAGAGTCTGGCACAGCCCAAAATTCATGAATCTGCGTATGTGCACTCCTTCTCTAACATAGTGGGAGAGGTCTACATTGGTGCAAATGTGCTGATTGCGCCGGGTACATCGATCCGGGCCGATGAGGGGAGTCCATTCTATGTGGGTGACGGCAGTAATATTCAGGATGGAGTGGTCATCCACGGAATGGAGCGGGGGCGAGTTTTGGGGGATGACGGCAAAGAGTATTCTGTCTGGATTGGCAGAAACACGTCTATTACCCACATGGCCCTGATCCATGGCCCTGCCTACGTGGGAGATGACTGTTTCATTGGCTTCCGCTCTACCCTATTCAATGCGCGGGTGGGCAAGGGCAGCATCATTATGATGCACGTTTTAATTCAGGATGTGGAAATTCCACCTGGAAAGTACGTGCCTTCCGGCTCCATTATTACAACGCAACAGCAGGCAGACCGTTTGCCCGATGTGCAGGCGGTTGATGTGGATTTTGCCGCGCAACTTGTGGGTGGTCACGACGCACCGCAGGCCGGACAACGCCGGACCGAAAGTGCAGCTCGTGTTGCACCTGTTCGTACCGAACGGGGGCCAGTCTCCCCTGTTGAAAGTTCCAGTCGTTCTAGCCAGAGTCTTGAAATGATAAGCAGTCGTTTAAGTCCAGAAGTTGTTGACCAAGTGCGCCAGCTCCTCGCCCAGGGCTATCGCGTCGCTGCCGAACACGCCGATACCCGCCGCTTCCAGACGAGTTCGTGGCACACCTGCCCGCCGATCCAGTCCACCCGTGACAGCGATGTCCTGAGTGCGCTGGAAGCCTGTGTGAATGAGCATGCGGGTGAGTACGTGCGGATCTATGGAGTAGATACCAAGTCGAAGCGTCGGGTGGGAGAGTTCATTATCCAGCGTCCGGGTGATAGTGCTAATGGGCGATCTGCCTCCAGTGGCTATTCCGGCAGCAGTTATAGCAGTCCAGCATCAAGTGCATCTAGCTATAGCTCAAGTAGTGTGGCTGGCAGTGGCAAGCTCGCACCTGATGTTGTTGAGATGATTCGCAACCTGATCCGGCAAGGCTTCTATATTGGTTCAGAACACGCTGATACGCGCCGTTTCCAAACCAGTTCGTGGCATAGTTGCACCCCCATCCGGGCTAATCGCGAAGGGGATGCGATCGCCGCGCTAGAGGCTTGTATGGCAGACCATGCAGGCGAATACGTGCGGATTTTTGGCATTGATCCGAAGGCAAAGCGTCGGGTAGGTGAGGCCATTATCCAGCGTCCTAATGGCAAGAATGGAGCCAGTATGCCCAGTGGCGGTAGCTATACCCCGGCTCCTAGCAGCTATGCTCCCAGCAATGGGCAGGGCAAGAGCTACAGTGCGCCTGTCAGTCAGGGTCGTCTCAGCAGTGAAGTGGTCGATACCGTTCGTCAACTGCTGGCTCAGGGCTATCGGGTAGCAGCAGAACATGCCGATACTCGCCGCTTCCAGACAAGTTCCTGGAAGACCTGCGCTCCTATTTCTGGCAACCAGGAGCAGGAGGTGCTGGCCGCACTGGAGCAATGCTTGAGTGAAAACTCTGGCGAGTACGTGCGTCTGTATGGTGTCGATACCAAGTCTAAGCGCCGTGTTTCTGAGCTGATTATTCAGCGTCCGTAGGGGGTGGCAGCGATTGCTCAGGTTGCGTGAATTGACGCCCTGGAGGAATCGCTAGCTTCCTGCAGCAGCAGTTTAGGGTTACGGCGAGAGACGCCGCTTATACGAACGGATTCATGAATGTGCCACCACTGCCACCAATGCGGGAGAACACCTACCAGGTGAGTGGCAAAGTGACCATTCATCCCAGTGTGGCGATCGCTGCTGGTGTTATTCTGCGGGCCGATGCAAACAGTCACCTGATTATCGGTGAGGGGGTCTGTATTGGGGCCGGCAGCATTCTTCATGCTCGCCAAGGAGAGCTTACCTTAGAAGGCGGAGTCATCCTTGGCACGGGCGTACTGCTCTTTGGTCATGGCGTTGTGGGGAGAGGTGCCTGCATTGGTTCCTGGTCTACCCTGCTCGACCCCAAGCTTGAGCCACAGGCGGTTGTGGAGCCAAATTCCCTAGTGGGCGATCGCAGTCGGACAGTCCCAGCGCTTCAGGAGGAGCCTATGGGAACACCCTCATCAGGCGACGAAAAGCCTTTGCCACCTCAGGCCCCCCCCCAAGAGAATCCACTTTACTGCGGTACTCCTTTCACCGACACCCCTGCAGTCAATCCTGCGCCAGTGGGTTCTCCGCTCAATCCCTACCCCATCCAACCGCCCCTCAGTGCGCCCCCCCTAAGACCGGAATGGCAGCTTAATCCGCAGCAGGTTTCACCGCCACCGACGGTTCAGGCTGCGCTGTCTACCGATTCTCATCTGGAAGCACAGTATCCAGGAGCTAACTCGGTTCCAGCACCGCCCACTCCCGACTTGAGGGCTTCAGGGAGAGACTTGCATCCGCCAAACCCAGAGACAGTGAATCAGGCCACTCCTAGTGCTACCCTGCCAGCAACGGGTTCCGGCAAGCGTTTGGGCGCTCCTGTCTACGGAAAAGAGGCCGTGCATCGGTTGATGGATGCTCTCTTCCCCAATCGCCATGTGTTGAACCCCCCCCAGCAGAATGCAGCACCGCCTCTCCGGGCAAATCCCGCCTCGGAAGACGATCCACCTCAATTGACCAAGGGGTCATAACTCCGACAACGGCATGGAACACTTTTCAACAAGTCATGTTGCCCCACTAATCAAACTGCCACAGCAATATAGCGGTTTTCATATCGATGAGAAACAGTCACGTCAGACACGATTCTGCGGGTTAAGGGGTTGAGTGGTGTAGCCTGTGACCACACCACGGCAAGCAGCAATACTACAGCATGAGGAGGCTACTCTTGATTTTCTGCTAGTTGGTTTTCTTGCACTTGATTCAGTCTACGGTTGAGATAGCCAACTAACCCTTCAATATTTCCGTAGACTGGAATTATATCCGAACCGGATGGAGGCAGCGATGGAGGCACGCGAACGAGTTGAGTCCCGACTAGTGGAAGCCCAGGTCAAAGAAAAGGAACGGGGTGAATTTAACGTTCGTCCCCAGCCTCCGAATCCCCAACCACCGCGCTACGACTACACAGACACCGCATTAGGGATGGTGTGTACTCGCAGCTTTCCGGCGATCGTGGGGACTGCCGATATGATGCTGAAGGCCTCCGGTGTCCGCTTAGTTGGCTATGAGAAAACTGGCAGCGGATACTGTACTGCCGTCGTGCGGGGCAATATTGCCGACGTGCGGATTGCGGTAGAAGTGGGTGCCGAGACTGCCGCAGAATTTGGGCAGTTTATTTCTAAGTTGGTGATTGCCCGGCCTGACCGTAATCTGGATGCAATTTTGCCGATTGGCAGTCGGCTAGCGCAGTTTGTTTCCGATCGCGGTCACAGTCGGTTAAGCAATCTGGCGATCGGGCTTTTAGAAACGCGTGGATATCCGGCCATGGTGGGAGCCGCTGATGCCATGTTGAAGGCCGCTGATGTGCAGCTTGCGGCTTCAGAAATTATTGGCGATGGATTGTGTACGGCCATTATTCGCGGGCGCGTCTCAGACGTAGCGATGGCTATTGAAGCCGGTATGCATGAAGCCGAACGGATTGGCGAATTGAATGCTGTGATGGTGATTCCCCGTCCGCTAGAGGACCTGGAAGAAACCTTACCGTTGGCAAGCTGCTGGATTGAGGAACGCAAGCCGATTGCCCTGCCCCTAGAGATCAAGCAACCCCAGAAAGAGCTGGTGGCAAAGACCGAGGTTGAACAAACGACAGCACAGGAATTCGTGCAATTGCCAGATTTGGAGTCACAAGTTGAACCCGTGGCACTGCCTGAGCTAGACGAAATTCCTATGCCTCCATCCGAAACTCACTGAGCATAACGTCAGTTCTGGTTCAGCGGGTTTTGGGGCACGACGCGCACGGCAAATCAAGAGTTTAGCTTATCCTGAATTCACGTCAACCCACACTGACGTTGGCACACCTGCGTTGCCAGCATTCTAGGGTTTTTCGCACTGTCAACCATCAGTGTAGCGATCGCCCGCCGCCACAAGCGATAACCGCACCCTTGAGGCAAACGTTCCGCCGGAATACACTGAAACCGCGATCACCCGTGCCTCAATCAACTGACTCTCCTGAGGTTGGCTGCCCGTACCAGGATTCACCACATAGGCGGGTGAACTTGCGGCACTAATGCTGAGACGGAGGCAGTGCCCGGCGGGGATGTGAATGCAGGTGGGTTGGAGGCAGAGGGTGTGAGATCTTGGGGGCGCGGGGGACGAGATACGGAGATAGCCCTGCGAGAAATTCAGCACAGAGCCATCGGGACTGACTTGGCTGAGGGTGGCGCAGAGGTCGAAGCTGGGAGCATCAGCAGTGCAGTAAAGCTCAACAGTGATTTCGCCAGCAATGAAGAGTCCTGTGGGGAGGGGCGAAGAGGTGTACGTCAGGATGTCAGTGCGGGTGTCGAGGGCGGCGCGATCGCTCATGCCCGTTGGCACTGCTGCATGACCGCCCACGTGAGGCACAGGCCGCCAGGGGTCGTGGACGAAGGTATCAATTGCTGGAGAGTTGGGCGATCGCTCTGCCACTAGTTCTCCTGCTCGATCGCTCATACTCGCTAACCCTGACCCCTGCAAAAAAAAGTGATGCGTTGGGGAAGGCGGTAGTTGGTCAAACCGTCTCCACTGGTTTGTGCCCATCTCAAATAAACAGATGGGAGCTTCCTCAAACAGTCCCGTATCCTGCCCCTTCAAGCACTGGTCGAACCATCGCACCTGGAGTCGATCGATCGGGGAATTAGCCGCTGCGCCAAAATCAACAATCCCGGCTTTGCGTCCCCAGGGCAAGTGGGCCCAAGGGCCAACCCACAGGTGTTGAGGGAATTGACTACGGCGGGCGATCGCCTTAAACAGGTTCCAGGTGCCGCGCAGATGGGTATCAAACCAACCACCGATGTGCAGCATGGGCAGGTCTACATCGTTTAGGTAGGTCTTGGGCGAGAGACGGTGCCAATAGTCGGCGTTTGGGTCAGGATTTGCGAGCCAGTCGTGGTAGAAGGAGTCTGGTGCGAGTCGTTCGAGCAATTCCGAGCGGGGGCAAACGGGGTCACTAGTGTTGGGGGTGCGGGCAGCGTTGTAGAGTGCTTGGTATGCCGCAGCGTCTCCTCGCCGTCGAGCGGTTTCTGCGGCGAGTTGGCAAGCCCAACTGAGATTGTTTTGATAGCAAAATGCCCCGCCCTCGTAGGCCCAATCGCTATAGAGGTCGTAGGCCACCATGCTAGGGCAGATGGTTTGCAGCGAAGGCGGTTTGGCCGCAGCGGCATAGAGTTGGGTCATACCCTGGTAGGAAAATCCATACATCCCCACCTGGCCTGTGCTGCGGGGAAGCTGAGCGGCCCATTCCACCGCATCGTAGCCATCTTCGATTTCGTTGGCAAATAGGGTAAAGTCCCCAGCCGAGCTACCTCGACCCCGCACATCCTGGATCACCACAATGTAACCGTGGGCTGCATACCAACTGGGATGGGCATAAACTACGGTGGAAGCGATCGCCCTGCCGTAGGGCTGACGCATCAGCAGTACCGGAAACTCGCCCTCTGCATCGGGATAGTAGATATCCGCATCGAGTCGGGTGCGATCGCGTGTTTGCATCGACAGGGTTTGCTTCGGCAGAACAGGCAGCATAGCAGGGTTAGTCTGAACGATTTGCCCATCCTACCGAGTTTGACGATGCAATGAGAAGCACTGAAATCTAGCGCTTGCCAACTTCGCTCAGCCCAAGTGGGACACCCTATGCCCCGCCCAAGCGGAACACACTGGACTCAACGGATACCCATTCCAACCACTAGAGCGACAGATAGAAGGCGAGGGGGCAGCGCCCCCATACTCCCCGTCTTATACGGAATCTGTTGCTTATAGGGTCGGTTAGTTTTTGGTAGAACGCGCGCGCAGCGGGCGTTCTA
>DVEB01000288.1 GCA_015295905.1 Synechococcales cyanobacterium M55_K2018_004 | reverse complement strand
GCCGCTGCCCAAGGTGCGTTGACTCAGGCTCAAACAACAGCCCTGAACCCCGCCATCACTACGACCCAAATCGCCCGCCTGAATACCCAACTGGCCCAGGCGCAGGCCGCCCAAGCAGCCGCCCAGGCGGAGGTCGCCAGTGCTCGGGCGGCTGTCCGCCAGGCAGAGGCCGCCTTCAATAACCTGACGATCACCAGTCCAATTGATGGCATTGTCACCACCCGCAGTGTGGAGCCGGGTGTGGTGGTTGCCCCGGGTCGCATTCTGGTCTCTGTGATTAACCCAAACCTGGTCTATCTGCGGGGCTTCATTCCCGCAGGCGACATCGGACGGGTCAAGGTGGGCCAGGCGGCCAGAGTATACCTCGACTCCGATCCCGATCGTCCACTCAACGCCAGGGTAGCGTCGATTGATGCCCAGGCGTCCTTCACGCCCGAAAACATCTACTTCCGAGAGGACCGAGTGCGCCAGGTGTTTGGCGTCCGGTTAGCGATCGCCGAACCAGGTGGCTTTGCCAAGCCAGGGATGCCAGCCAGTGCGGAAATTCTGCTGCAACAGATCCAGCCTGAGTAATATGACCGTAGTAACATGACAACCTCGGCCCACCTCAAACAGTTTCGGGTATTGGCTCAGTACAACGCTTGGGTCAATGAAAAACTCTATGAGCGAATTGCCACGCTAACCGAAGAAGAGCGGCAGCGCTACCTAGGCACCTTTTTTAACTCCATTCATGGGACGCTGAACCACATTCTGCTAGCTGACCGTGCTTGGTTGGGCCGGTTTGCAACAGGCACTTGCAATCAATTCACTGCCCTACAAAATGCAAAACTCATCTTTCAGTTTGAGTCCTTGTCAGCCATTCTGTACTCAGATTTTGAGGAGTTGTGGCAGGAGCGTCGGGAGAGCGATCGCACCATTCAACAATGGATGCAGGAATTAACCCCAGAAGTGCTCACAACCCGTCTCCATTACACCAATCCTGCCCGTGGAATTGAACGAGAACATTCACTATGGTTTGGTCTTACTCATTTTTATAATCATCAGACTCACCATCGCGGACAGATCACTACACTGTTGCATCAAATGAATCAAGATTATGGTGTGACCGACCTCCTGGCTTTATATCATCTCGTCCCCGATCTGGTGTAACTAAACTGTTCGATTCAGTCGAGGCTATATGACTAAATCTAAATAACTAAATCATCAGATAAACCATTAGGTAATCCATCAGTTGGTTTTTCTCCGATGCATTCTCAAGTTTAGTATTTACTCCCTCACCTCTCTTGCCGTGACCTCTACTCTCGCCCCTGCCACCACACCCGTCATTTCCCTGCGCGGACTAACGAAGCACTACGGCACCACCAGAGCCGTCCGGGGAATTGACCTGGAGGTATATCAGGGGGAAATTTTTGGCTTAATCGGCCCTGACGGCGCAGGAAAAACGACGACATTTCAGATCCTGGCGGGGGTCATGGAAGCATCTGATGGTGTGGTGACTGTGTTGCAGCGATCGCCCCGAGATGCGCGGCTGGGGATTGGCTACCTGACCCAGCAGTTCTCGCTCTATATGGATCTGAGTGTGAATGAGAACATTCGCTACACCGCAGGGTTGCGGCAGGTGTTGCCGTTGCAGTTGGAGGCACGTCGCCAAAAGTACCTCAAGCTGATGAATCTGGATCAGTTTGGCGATCGCCTAGCGGGGCGGCTCTCTGGAGGGATGCGGCAAAAGTTAGCGCTCTGCTGTGCGGTGATTGCTCAACCGCAATTGCTGTTATTAGATGAACCCACAACAGGAGTGGATCCAGTCTCGCGGCGAGAGTTCTGGGAGATTCTTTCGACGCTGGTGACGGAAGGGACGACAGTGGTGCTAGCCACCCCCTATTTAGATGAAGCAGAGCGCTGCAACCGGGTAGCACTGATGTACGATGGCAAAATTCATGAAGTGGGAACTCCCCACCAGCTCAAGCAAAACCTGGGACTTCATCGGCTGGAATTGCGGCTCGATGAGCTAGCCGCAGCAGAACAGATTTTGTTGACCGCCAGCCAGTCTGCTGACGCTGGCCCACTCGCCGATGTTCAAACCTTTGGCGATCGCCTCGATGTCTTGGTGCCCGATCTGGCCCAGGGAGAAGCGACGATCCGCCGACTGCTGGCCCAACATCACCTCTACCCCAAAACTCTGGACCTAGGTGAACCTACGCTGGAGAATGTCTTTGTCACGCGCCTCCGGCAGCAGGGGGCTGCCCCTCCCTACTTGCCCTTTCCCCAGAGCAACACTCCAGGCGCATCTCACCAACGACCACTGGCTTCTCCCACTGCCGCTGGCTCGCCGCCTCAACCGCCCCCTGCTATTTTTGCACGCCAACTGACGCGCACATTCGGCTCCTTTACAGCGGTGAAAAACCTGGATCTTGAAATTCACTACGGCGAAATTTTTGGCCTTCTGGGAGCCAACGGAGCCGGCAAGACGACTACGATCAAAATGCTCTGTGGGCTGCTGGAACCTAGCTCGGGAGAAATTGCCCTCGGTGGTGAGACGGGTGACCTCCGCAGTGCCGCCCTACGGCGCCGGATCGGCTATATGAGTCAGAAGTTCACCCTATACGATGACCTGTCAGTCCTGCAAAACTTGGAATTCTATAGTGGCGTCTACGGCGTGCCGCGCCAGCTGCGACGAGAGCGGATTGACTGGGTGCTGGAAACCTGTGGCCTAGTGGGGCAGGAGTCTCTGCTGACGGGTCGTCTGCCAGGAGGCTGGAAGCAGCGGGTGGCTTTTGGGGCGGCTGTACTGCACCAGCCGGATATTCTGTTCTTAGATGAACCCACGTCCGGCGTAGATCCCCTAGCACGACGGCAGTTCTGGCGGTTCATCAACGATTTTGCCCGCCAGGGGACGGCCATCCTCGTCACCACACACTACCTAGAGGAGGCAGAACAGTGTAACCGTATGGCCTTTCTGACCATGGGCACCAAGGTGGCAGAAGGCTCCCCCAGCCAGATCAAGGCTGCACAACCGGGGCAACTGGTTGAAGTGAGCGTAGACCAGGTGCAACAGGCAGCAGAGTTGCTGAAGACCTGGTTGGCTCCCTGGCGGGTCTCCATCTTTGCCCGCACGCTGCACGTGGTGCTGGATGCCCCCCCGGTAGAAATTCCCCAGGTGCGGCAGTTTCTCCAAGAAGCGGGGATGCCCGTGCGATCGCTCCACGTCATTCCTTTCTCCCTGGAAGATGCGTTCATTGGCATTATCCAGCGTGCTGCTGATCACCAGCACACCTGACCTAGACGTCGGACTCATGGCGCAAGGCTGATTGTTGTCAGCATCTTGGCGCAGTTTAGCCCAACGTCAGTTCTGGTCAAGAGGGCTGTGGGGCACTGCGCCCGGCCCAGTGCCCCACAGCCCTTGATGTTCCATGCGCGTCGCGCACGGAACATCAAGGGCTTCAGCTCATCCGGAATGCACGGGAGCCCAAACTCCAATTGACGGCTCGCTGGAAAAAATGTGGTTTCTTTGTAAAGTTAGATAATTTTGTCGTCTATCTCTGGCAGGATTGACATAAAATAGCGAGTCCGTCTGGGCGGCGATCGCTCTGCGGCTGTCTGGCTCAGCCCTCACTCCCTTAAACCTTGCATTTCCCTAGACGTGCATGACTGAACTGAACCACCGAAGCTTGAGCCGTCGAGGGTTATGGCTCGAATATTTCACAGTTGCATACAACGTTTTTGAGGCGATCGTGTCGATTGCCTTCGGGGCACAGGCCAACAGTGCAGCATTGCTGAGTTTTGGGATTGACAGTATTGTAGAGTCCCTCTCGGCGCTGGTGCTGATCTGGCGGTTGGGACGGGGCACCGATGATCCAGAACGAGAGCGACAGCTTGAGAAAATAGCGATTCGCTTAGTAGCCATCACCTTTTTTGTCCTAGGTGCTTACGTTCTATTTGATGCCGCCACTGGTTTGTTCTTCAAACAGGTTCCAGAAGTTTCACTGCCTGGGATTGTGATAGCAGTCCTCTCCACCATTGTGATGCCGTTATTGGCCTCCCAGAAGCATCGCATTGGCCAACAGATTGGCAGTAAAGCCTTGATTGCAGACTCTCGTGAAACCCTGGCCTGCGCTTCCCTCTCAGTGGCATTGCTGGTTGGTTTGTTGGGGAATGCGCTCTTTGGCCTGTGGTGGATGGATGGGGTTGCGGCGTTGGTAATTGGCACCTGGTTAGTCCGGGAGGGCTTTGAGAACTGGTACGAAGCCTCGGAAGAGGAGGATGAGGATTAATCCAGAATTCGTCTGTATAGCGCTACACGCTTAGGTTAACGTCAGTTCGGCTCAAGAGGGTTTTGGGGCACCGCGCCCGGCGCGGT
>DVEB01000341.1 GCA_015295905.1 Synechococcales cyanobacterium M55_K2018_004 | reverse complement strand
CAAAGTCCCTCTCCCAGCTAGGGAGAGGGATTTAGGGAGAGGGTAAACGTGACATACACCCGCTTCAAGTTCTGTGCGCATCGCACACAACCCCCTCCTAACCCAAATTAACGTGACCAACATCTGGGAGCACGGTCGATGCAGCGTGCCCGCCCTACTCCATCGCGGCTCCACGTTAACAAACTTTAATCTCTTTTCTTGCGTCCCCCGGACTCGTTACAATACAACCGATATTGATTCATCACTCTAAAGCCACCGCCCTAATTATGAGTGTAGTTAGCCAAGTCATTCTCAATGCCGACGATGAGCTCCGTTACCCCAGTAGCGGAGAGTTAAAGAGTATTTCAGATTTTTTTCAAACGGGTGAACAGCGGATGCGAATCGCCGCTACTTTAGCAGACAACGAAAAGAAAATTGTTCAAGAAGCAACCAAGCAACTCTGGCAGAAACGGCCTGACTTCATCTCCCCAGGGGGCAATGCCTACGGTGATAAGCAGCGCAACCAGTGCATCCGCGATTTTGGCTGGTATCTGCGGCTCGTCACCTATGGAGTGCTGAATGGCGACAAGGAACCGATTGAAAAGATCGGCGTGATTGGTGCACGTGAGATGTATAACGCCCTCGGTGTGCCGCTTCCTGGCATGGCAGAAGCAATGCGCTGTCTCAAGAAAGCATCCCTAGGGCTACTCAGTGATGCTGATGCTGATGCCGTATCCCCCTACTTCGACTACTTGATTCAAGCCATGTCGTAGTCATGCTCTCAGCCAGGGGCAATCCTCAGCCTACCCCGACCCTATATTTTGCGGCCAAATTTTAGGAGAGGGACATTGAAGCTGGCATTCCTCCCGCCAAACTTGGGAGCAAGGGTGAGGCGATGAAGTCGGCTCAGCGCTCAAAAAATAGCCTCAGTAGTGACTATCCTTGGGTAGCTCCAGTTCTTACCTGGAGCTACCCAGTTTTTTAATCTGCCAGGAAAACTCTTATCCAATCTCCTTCCCCTCCCCCTGATCGTTCCTTTACCGTCGGTGGGTAGCATAACTCTGATTCCCTCTTTCCTTGGTTTACACCACATCTGTACTGAGTTATTTTTTTAACAATCTCGTCAATCTGGTCTGATTTCGTAGATTCTCTGTTGATATTGACTGGCTCAGTTGCTAAGACAGTAGGCACCACCGATATAACTCCATCCAAGAAACACAACTATTGCTAGCGTTTATGGCTAGCTTTACCGCTGAGGAAGTCCTTAGAAGAACTCCTCGATCTCTTGGGGTCGATGGTGCCTCACTGGCCCAAGGCATTGGCCTTCAATGTTTCCATGCACCATAATGGAGACTTGATTTATCGTTCCCTAGTCGTAGAAGCAAGATCACCTGTGTGGGTTTTTAGTGCTTTCCACTACCCACAGCAACTCCCTGACTTCGGCTTAACCATTTCAGGCATCTCACTTAGACAGGAAGACAGTTATGTCAACCCGCGAGCTAACCGGAGCCATCTCCGCTCTCCTTCGATTGCCAGGTCGATTGGCAAGAATCGTCACTCAGAAAATAGTGCGTCAGTTTCTCCGTAGCTTAATGGCCTTCGGTAGAAGGCCTTCGTTGCAGGCGGGGTTTGTCCTGCCGGCCACGGTTCTACTGCTGCTGGTGCTGACGCTCACTGTCGGCTCGATTGCCTATCGCACCTACACCCGAACGGTTCAAACCGTAGCGGAGCGGCAACAACGTGTTATCTTTAACGCCGCCACGCCAGCAATCGACCGGGCGAAGGCTAAGTTGGAATACTTGTTTGATCCCCAGAAGGATCCTCGGTTTCCTAGTGGGGTGCCACGGGAAAACTTCCTGCTTGGAATGATGCTGAATAAGGCGGGGGGAACGCGAGTGGGTAACCCCGCCAGTCCGTTAATTGTGCCTGCCCACCGGCTCAACGCTGCTAGTGGCGGTGGCTACGACCCCTACACCTTCCCCGATGAAACTCGCATCAACATCGGCAACAGTGGAGAAGTGCCAGGCATGGGGGGTGGAGGTGACCTGACGGACAACGCTTGGCGCTATCGGGCCGATTCAGACGGGGATGGCGTACTCGACTCAACGGTGGTCTACTCCATCAATATGCGGACTCCTGCAACGGAAGCAGGCCTGCGCGATACGACGAATGCCGCAGTCCGCTCGGAAAACCTGCAAGTGCGGCATGGCCCCCTCAGCAATGCCAGCCAGAACAACCCCAACTGTCCGGGGGCTGCGGGAGTTTCGGAGAACGGTTGGACGGTTGATTCCACCAACCAGACGGTGCTGCGGAAAAACTTCCAGATCAACGCCTACGTGGTGCCCGATACCGCCACAGGCACCGTTGCCACCTTGGAAGTTCATCAAGATCGACAGCTTGACCGGGGCAATAAGTGGGGAGCCTGGTTCCGCAATGACCTCGAGATCTTCCCTGGCCCCCCCTTCCGCTGGAACGGAGCCATGCACACCGAGGGGAACTTGTTCGTTGCTGGTGGCAACTTCACCAGTTTCATGATCAGTTCGCCCAACTCCTGCTACTACACCCAGGATGCCTCAGAGATCACTGGTATTAACGTGGACAACCCCGCCTTCCAGTCTCAGTTCATTGCTGGGGTGCCCCGAGACAATGACTTCAGAAATGGGGGAAGATTCCACATCTTTGATGGCGAAAATCGTCCACCCATTATCAATGGCGACGATCCTGGGCTGGATAACAACCCACCTAGATTTGACTCAGTAGACGAGACCACTGCCCGCAATCGTCAAAATCAGCCTGTTCTCCCAGTTGACTTTGCACTCGACCCCGTGATCCTGCAAACGCGAGGAGACTCAGTTGCCCGCAACGTTGAGAACCCGGCAACAGCTAGGGTGACAAACTGGTTGTCTCGCCGGATTGCTAACCCCCAGACTGGGCGGCTGCAAACTCGACAGCGGCCTACTCCCCCCTACGTGGATGACACCTACCGCGCTGACAACCGCAGTGGCCCCAAACCCAACTATGGGAGAGGTGGCCAGACCCAAATTGCTCGCATTGGTGAGCCAATTAACGAACCGGAACTGGTACGCGGTGAACCTGGTGCGGGGGAAGATGCCACCGCAGTGGGTCTGGACGGATACTGGGAGCGGCGTGCGCGGCTGGAGGGGCTGCGCCTGATCGTTGGGCAGCGGCTTGAGTTGGGCGACCCTGCTGGATGGGGTGGCCCCATGCAGCGGAGTAATTTGTCTTTCGAACCGCTGCGCCCCTACAGTGGATGCACCTCTAACAACAGCAATCGTTGCAACGAGGCGCGGCAGCGGCGTAGCCTGTGGGACAACCTAGCAGCAGTCCAGGCCACGGTGGTCTATCATCATGCCAATGCCGACCCCAACGCCACCAGTGCCTCACCGGAAACAAAGTTGGATGTGCCCCTTGCCTGCCTTGCGACGACCGTCCACCCCGGTACGGCAGGGACGTTGGAACGCAGTGCTACCTTTGAGAACTTGGTCTGGGGCTTCCCGGCAGATGCGATGCGCGATCCTGACACAGGTGTTGCTTATGCTACGGATGCCGACTCTCTAGGCAGCAATCCGCCTGTCATCAGCGACTTTTTGCGCGGTCGTGGCACCAATGGCTGGGAATATTTCCCGGCGCAAGGGTGGCCGCGTTGGATTGAGCAGATCCCTGACCGCAATTCTGGCCTGGGTAAGGCAATACGCAACTTGGCCTACCTAGCGGGAGACCCAAATGGTGGTGCACCTTCTTTTACGCCACCCGACAACACGGTCGATACGGTCGTGCATCCCTACCCCTCCTTTGCCATGTGGGGCGACTTCTCGATGCTGCGTCGAGTGCTCAATCTGCTGGACAGCGGCACGGTTACCTATGACAACCTCAGCCCTGCGGACAAAGCCGTGCTGCACACAGCGGCCTGTACGCTGGGGATGCTGGCCTACAACATCAACTACCTGCAGGTGTTTCAGCCACAGGAGCACCCCTTGCTTGGGGATGATGTTCGTAGTGGGTCGCCGTTTGCCATCACTGACGACGCTGACACGCTGCGAAAAGCACTCCACGCCTTGAGGACGGGAGTCAGCCCTCTGGGTTCGATCAACTCGGTTGGCTCATTGGGGGGAAATGACTCAACAGCCCAAAATCCAAACAATCCAGAGGTCTATGTCCGGCTGTTGGAGCGGTGGAGGAATGCGATTATTGAGACAAATTCCGTCACTGCAGGGGTGAGTGGAGCAGCAGTTGTCAAGGTAGCCAGCACTGTTGACGAGAGTGTCGATCGCTTGAACCGGATGATCTATCTGGCTCAGATGCTGATCTCGAAGTACCAGGTTGAGCGCGATCGCGAACATGGCTTCAAGGGATCGGGGACTGGCACTTGGGAAAACGCCACCAATGCGATCGCCAATTCCTGCGCTCTCCTTAGCAGCAATGATCCCCTCAGGAGCCTCTGTTCTTTTCGTCCCCGCTACCCGGTGCTCTATAACCTCTTCCCCATTCGAGACACTGGCGTTGCGGATCACCCCGATATCAGCAGCACGGCTCAGTTGGGCATTGCCCGCGACAGTGTTGATAGCAGTGACTACAGAGACTACATTGTCCTCTCTAACGCAGGATTAACCTTCCGCGAGGTGACTCCAGAGGAACTGGCAAGCATGGCGCTGCGACCACGAGTCACGCGAGAAAGCTGGAGCTCACCGGTCGAGCTGAGTGATGTTACCCCTGCATTCCCGACACCTAACAACAACCGCGACACCTTAGTCAAGGTGTGCTTCCTGAGCAATACCGGGCCTTGCTTGACTAGTAGCTGGGGGCGTGAGATTGATACGGCTGCCATTGACCGGGGCGTCTACTGGCGGGTCGGTTTCAAAGATTCAGCTATCTTCAATGGGCGCGAGATGATGAGCGTCCGCGTCATGGACTTAAACCTAGATCTGCTGCGAAGAAGCCGTCAGGGGCTTGATAATGACGTCTGGTTGCCCCGTTCTGGTGTAGTCTATGCCTTCCGTGAAGATACGGTATCTGAGGTGAACATTGTCCGTCCGGCCACCAGGACTTGGGCTGTCTGTGGTACTGAAGCGGCGCTGCGGACAAACAATGAGTGTTTCATCAGAACTACCACAGCCAATGCCTACAACTCGAAGGATCCCCCGCTGCCGCCCAACCGCATCTCGGCAAAGCCTGTAGACTACGTTGGAGATCCTGACCGTCGTCCTAATGGGTTCCGCCTGCGGCGGGGCGCAACTCTGGCCAGAACCGATGACCGGGGCCGGGGGCTGTCCTTCATCTCTGACAACCCGGTCTACATCCAGGGCGACTTTAACCTGCATCGCTCTAGCGAGACCTCTGGCACGTTCTTGGAAGAATTCAACACCTTGGTCGATCAGGGAAACCCTGGTAACTTCTACACCCGCAGCGGACGAAACCCCAACTTTGCGGGGTTGACTACTGACCTGTGGCGACCCACTGAGGTGTTGGCGGATGCGGTCACAATCCTCTCAGACAACTTCTGCGATGGCAGCATTGAGGACTTTTTCCGCACCGCGGGTGTCGGTACGGAAGCTACTCTGGATAGCAATACCAGCCCCGGATCCCCGATTGAAGGAGTGCCGCGCAGGTTGCGGCGGTATGGCTGCCAAACCACAGTTGCTGGTTCAGTCACAGTGGATGCCAACAATCGCTCCTCCTACATGACTGCAAACCGTCCCAGCAGCTTACCCGCGCTGAATACCGCTGGAACTCGATGGATGCGAACGAATGTTGGAGACTTTCTCGGCCACACGGATCCTCCCCCCAGCAATTGTTCACCCGCGACGCAGGTTTGCAACCCGTATAGGGTCGACCCAAGCAACCCAAATGCCATTCAGGAGGGAGACTCCCCGATTGTGATTGCCCCTAGTGGGGATGCCTACCGTGCTGTCAGTACCCCCACGAATGTGCTGCGCTATGACGGCGGCTACTACTCGTTTGGCACACGACCGAAAAACCGACCAACAGAAACACGAGTCAATTCAATTATTGTGAGTGGCATCGTGCCCTCGCGGGTGGGGCAGTCCTACGGTGGTTTGCACAACTTCCCCCGCTTCGTAGAGGATTGGACGAGTAGCGTTCCACTAATCATTTCTGGCTCACTGATTCAGTTGAACTTTAGCCAGGCCGCAACAGGGCCGTTTGACCAGGATGCCTATGAACCAGGCGCGACTCCCACTACCACCTCTGAGCAAATTGGCTACTACAGCCCGCCAGAGCGCCGTTGGGGCTACGATGTAGGCCTGCAAATTGCCCCTGCTGGGCCAGTGGCCTCTCGCTTTGTGACCATCCCGTCGATCCGCAGTGAGTTTTACAGCGAGCCGCCTGCCGATGACCCGTTCATTGTTCGGTTGGCGAACTGTGCGGCTGCCGGTAGCTGTGGTAGTTGAGGCTGTTCAGGATCTTGAGGAGGCACTGAATTATGTCTAGAACGATCTTGAGAGGAACATCTGCCATGTTCTCGTCAACGATGGCTACAACGATGGCCTCTGGCCTCAGAAGTCAGCAGTTTTTCTGGCAGCGGCTACTCCTGGTGTCGCGCTCGAGGCTGGCCAAGGCAGATGCTTCGACTGAGACCGGGCTGGGGCTACTGGAGTGTTTGGTGGCGATCGCCGTCATCGCCATCAGTGTGGCAGTCATCCTGCCTCCCCTGTTTATCTCGGCGGGGTCTCGGGTGCAGAATCGACGGGCTGAGCAAGCCTTCCAGGTTGCCCAGGCCGAAGTTGATCGGATCCAGGCATTGGTGGCTCAAGCAGGTCATACGCAAGATCTGCTGCCAGGGGTGGTGAGTTTTGCCAGCGGGGCTGACCGGGTGCCTCCCCCAACGGGTGGTCTGTCTACAGTCGTGAAGTCGGTGAATGGCAATTGCAACCGCAACTATCCCCCCACGACTGCTCAGATCCCAACGAACCGTGTGATTGCCGTCGATGTGGATGGCACCGACAACTGCGCCCCTGATTTCTACGTGCAAATCTTTCGCGACGCTGGTACTGTTGCAATCGGAGAACCGGCAAGCGGTAGGCTCACGGATTTCATCTTGGGCGTCAGAGTCTACTCGGTGTTGGCCAATGACCGCCCCGGGGGCTGGGCAGGCATGACAGCCCCCGCCAATACTCAGCCAGCTTCGCTCAACATTACGTCGGGTCAGGGCAACCAGTTTGACCGCCCGCTGGTGACGCTCTATCCTCGCATTCTCTGGACGGACAATAGTTCAACCCTGTGCGATTTCCACCGTGATGTAGGACGCACAGGATGTACTTGATGAGTTGCCCGTGATCCATTGGTTGATTGATGCCGCGAAGTGCTCCACAGGACTGAACCCATGACCAAACGACTGCTGCGATCCCTCATTCAAATCTGGCTCAAGTCATGCCGAAGGAGTCCCTCAGCAGGGTTTACATTGCTGGAGGTACTGATTGTCGCCCTGATTGCAGGGGCGATCGTCTCTGGGCTGCTGTTTATGATCGTCCAACTGCTGACCGCAGACCAGCAGGAGTCTTCTCGCACGGAGACGCAGCGCGAAATGCAGTTGGCAATGGATTTCATTGCCAGCGAGCTGCGGGAGGCGGTCTACGTATACACTGGCAGTTGTCTGCGCGGAACGACAGCTACCCCCACCTCTGTCCGGGATTGCCCTGGACTCCCCGCCTATCTGCCGGCTAGCCTGTCGGCGGCCAGCACTAGTGCCACAACGGGAAGTGTGCCTGTCCTGGCTTTCTGGCGGCAAAATCGCATCCCGCGTGGGTTGCAGGAACGTTGCCGGACTGAAACTACCATTCCTACCGTTGGCGGTGTCGAGGTTCCCTGTGTGTCGGGACATTCCTACGCCTTGGTGGTCTATTCCCTAAGCTTGGCCAATCCAAGCAACACGTGGCAGGGAGAAGCCCGCATTACTCGCTATATGCTGGAGGAGTTTCAACGCAACAGCAGTGTGAGCAGCGAAACGGCTCCAAATTCCTTTGTGCGGACACCAGGATATGTCAACCCTAGCCTCTATGGGAATATCTTTGACTCATGGCCCTGGTATGGCAATGCAAGCAACACAATTGTCAATATGCAGTTGACCAATGGGGGTCGTCCGACTGGAAACCCCCAAGTCTTGGTTGACTATGTTGATGATGGTCGGGTTGGCACTGCGGTCAGCGGCACTGCTGACGATAACCCCATTATTGGGACTGGGACGGGAGCGACCCTGTGTGACCCGTTGACGGGCACACCCACGACAGCGCCATTTGAGATTTCTCCCCACCCCGAAATGCTGAACCGCGATCGCTTCCGTAATGTTCGCAGTTTCTACGCTTGCGTCAGCCGTCTGCCGACCACCCAATACCGAGAAGTCCAACTTTTCCTGCGCGGTAATGCCAACGGTCGGCCTGGGGTTGGCACGGATGCTTTCCTGCCGACGCTAGAGACCCGCGTTTTGAGTCGTGCTGTCTTGGAAAGAACCTTACAACGTTAACGGGCAGTCCATATCCCCCCGGTGTGCCTCCCCTTTGCCCCCCGCCCTCAGTCCCCAGTTTTTGCGGAGCTTACTATGGTGTATTGGCGACAACGAAAATCGTCTACGGCAGGCTTCACGCTGCTTGAAGTGTTGGCCGTGATAGTTGTGATTGGGGTGCTGGCCGCGATCGCCTCTCCAGGTTGGGTGCAGTTCTTGAACGGACGACGCGCCAATAGTGCCCGCGACCAGATGTTGCAGGCAATTCGCCTAGCCCAATCGGAGGCCACTCGCACTCGTTTGCCCCAAGAGGTGCGAGTCGATAATTCCACTGACCCGCCAACCATTGTGGTGCGGGGGCAACGCGAAGTCATTGGCTTTGGGAACTTTCCGGCTTCATCGGTGGGGGTGCAGGTGACCCCGAGCAGAGACCCAATTCGGTTTTTGGCCAATGGTGCCATTGATCCGACAACGACTAGCAACGACCCCCCCTTCGTGGTGGTGATTTCGGCTCCTGCGACGGGAGCAGGGGCAGCACGCCGCTGCCTGGTGATTGAGAGCCTGTTAGGTTCCATTCGCCAAACCAGCCCTGGTGAACCTGGCGCCCCAGCCGGTTGCTCTTAACCCTCCGGCCCTGAACTGGTCCTTGCTGGGATTGCCAATGGCAGCGTGAGCCAGAAAATAGACCCCTGACCGGGTGTGCTGGTGACTCCGATCTGGCCGCCGTGGGCAGTGATGATCTGCCGACAGAGGTAAAGCCCCAGCCCAATCCCCGTATGTCGCGACTTTGGCCCCCGCACGTAGCGCTGAAAGAGGCGATCGCACATCTCTGGAGGCATACCCATCCCGTCATCCTCAATCGTCAGGCGGATCACATCTTCCTGCACCGTGGCATTCAGCCGGATGTGAACACCGGGCGGGTTGTGGTTGAGGGCATTGGTCAGGAGGTTTTCAAAGACGCGGCGGAGTTGGATGGGATCAGCGTTCACCAGGGGCAGATCGGGAGGGACGAGGTTTTCTAGGGTGGCTTGATCCTTCGTAAATAGAGGGTCTAGGTCTTCAACAATGCTCTGAATCAACTGGCTCAGTTGCACCAGCTCGTAGTGTAAGGAAATGCCCTTGGTCTCAGCAGAGTGCGCCTCCAGCATCGAGGTAATCAGTTGCAACTGGTTGTTGCTACTCTGGGCCATGCGCTCTAGGATAGAACGGTTGACCGAGATGGTGTCTCCTGTCTGGTTCAGCAAATTATTTAACACCAGCGAGATCCCCATGATGGGTGTTTTGACATCGTGGGAAAAGGCGTTCAAAAACTCATCCTTAAGGTCGTTAAGTTCTTGCAGTTCCTCCATCTTTTGCCGCAGTTGGGCGGTGCGTTTCTGCACTTGCCGTTCCAAGCCAGCGTTGAGGGCACGGACTTGTTCGTAGAGCTTGGCCTGTTGCACAGCGATGCTAACCTGGGTGGCGAGTTGGGTGAGCAGGTCAATCTCGTGGCTTTCCCAGTGGCGGGGCACACTGCACTGGTGCGCCACCAGCAATCCAAAGAACTGGTTTTCCAGCATGATGGGAACTGAAAGGGACGCCTGCACCTGAAACGCTTCGTTGTAGAAAGCGATCGCCGGATACTCGCCACTGGTTTGCCGGGTATCATCCACCACCTGGATCTGTCCTTGAGCAAACAGTGCCTCTAGTTCGCGCAGATGGTCAGGGTTTTCGATGCTCCATCCACGCAGCGATCGCCACTGGGGAGCCACTGACTCTGCCACCACCATCGCCCGGTTATCGGGCGCTCCATGCCCAATACACACCCGGTCGGCGTTGAGAAACTGTCGCACCTCTTCTACTGTGGTATTGAGAATTTGGTCGAGGTCAAGGGACTGGCGGATGCGGAGGGCAATTTGCCCCAACAGGCGATCGCGCTCAGTGGCCTGCTGGAGTTGCTGTTCTGCCCGTTTGCGCTCTGTGATGTCGATGATGCAGTCGATCAGGCAGGTCTCTTCCCCCAGTTGGATTAGCTCCGCTGAAAACAATCCAGTGCGAATCTCCCCAGACTTGACCCGAAACGAAAATTCTAGGTTGGCGATAGACCCTCGCTCGCGCAATTGCTGCACGACCTGTTCCCGGTCTGCAGGACTGAGCCACAAATTCAGGTCGAGCGCCGTTTTGCCAATCGATTCCTGCCGCGAAAAGCCCAAGACCTGGACATAGCTATCGTTGACTTCGATCAACCGTCCCTCGGCAAGAGTGGCGATTGTCATGGGGTTGGGACTCGAACGAAACGCTTTCGAGAACTTCTCTTCCGACTCGCGGAGGGCAATTTCCGCCTGCTTCTGGTCGGAAATATCCCGCACGATCGCCAGCACCTCATCCTCGCCACTCACCGTCAGCCGTGCTTCAAAATTGCGCAGACCGTAGGAGTTGTGCATGGGATACTCACAGGTCTGCAAGGTGCCCGTCTTCAGGGCTGCTTGGATGGCCGCGTAGCAGAGGTCGGCAACGTCTGGCGGGAACCAGTCCCACAGGCTGGTTCCGAGAATTGCGTCTCTGGGAATATCAGCGGTGGCGTTGCCCTTGAAGTCGAGATAGGTGCCGTTGCGGTCGAGCCGAAACATCATGTCGGGGCAGGCATCCAGCATGGCTCGGTAGCGGGCTTCACTCTGGCGAGAGAGTTCTTCCACGCGTTTGCGTTCGGTAATATCGATGATTACCCCATCCCACAGGACACTGCCATCCGCCTCGGCTTCTGGGCGAGAGACACACTGCACCCATTTCGTCACACCCGCAGGCGTTACAACCCGGCCCTGCCAGTTCCAGGGTTGCAAGGCAGCAGCAGAGGCATCCAGGCTTTGCAGCAGAGACTGGCGATCGTCTGGGTGACAACACTCCATCAAGACTTTGCAGTTGGCCTGAATCACCTCCGGTTCTAACTCCAGCAGGTCACGACTGCCAGAACTGACGTAAAGCATTTTTTCAGTGCCGTCGCTCTGGCGGATGAACTGGTAGATCATGCCGGGAATGTTGGCCGTGATCTTTTCCAGGCGACACTGGCTGTAGCGCAGGGCAGATTCGGCCTGCTGTCGGGCGATCGCCCCACCAAGGCTAGTGGCCATCAGTTGCAGGGCCGACTCCTCATCGGCAGTCCACTGGCGATCGCGGTGGCACTCATCAAACCCAATCGAACCCCACAGGACTCCATCCACAAAGATGGGCACCACCAACAATGCTCGAATTTGCTGGGCTTGTAACATCCGCTGTTCAGCGGGCGCGAAGTTATTGACAGTGCCACTAATGGTCTGCCCCGATTTCAACAAGGTGTACCAACGCCACAACCCATGCGCAGCATAGACTCGGTTTTGCAGCAAGGGGTTCTGGATCTGAGGCGCGATGGCATCGCGCGACCATTCCCACCGGAGGCTGGAGGCCATTTCTTGCGTTTGGGGATGGGGATGGATACAGAAAATGTAGACGCGATCAACTCCCAGGGCTTCTCCCAAAATTTGTAAGACCTGAGCAATCACCGCTGTGTAGTCGTGGCTGGTGAGCAGGAGGCTAGTGGCCTTCGCAATGCCTTGCAGTAGGTGAGGCGAAGAGGCAGCCGGGATAGCAGAGGTCTGCGAGTGAGGATTTTCTGGCAGCAGCCCCAGTAGTTGCTGGAGTCGGGCAAACGCCCGATCATCACGGCAACAGTCACGCAAAGCCTGGAGACGATCGAAACCGAGAACCATAGATTGAGACCTGTTGCGGTGGGAGGCACCGAGTGAGCGCGGAAAAAAGCGGAAAAAAACTGAGGCGATCGCGTTTGCATCCTTTGCTTCACTATAGACTAGGTTTCTTTGTTCTGGACTTTAGACACCGCTACCTGAAGCGATCGCAAAGTACGCTCTATCGCATTGCTGGAATAGTGGGGAGCCAGGAGTTGATGCAATGATGGCAAGAGAGAATGACACAATGTAACTGTGACTCACGTGAATTCCGGATCGGCTGAAGCTCTTGATGTTCCCTGCGCCATGCCCACGGAATATCAAGAGTTTTGGGGCACCGCGCCGGGCGCAGCGACCCAAAACCTGCTGCACCAGAACTAACGTTCACGACTTAGACGATCTCTGAACCACCGGAATCACCCCCCTCCTTTCTGACCCTATGACTACTCCTACCCTGCTCGCCCTCGACTTTGACGGCGTTTTATGCGATGGCTTGATCGAGTACTTTGAGACAGCATGGCGTGCCTACCAGCGTCTCTGGGCAGACGCCCCCAGCCAGCCACCAGCAGGTCTGGCAGACGCTTTCTACCGGATGCGGCCTGTAGTCGAAACCGGATGGGAGATGCCGCTGGTGGTGCATGCGTTAATGCAGGGAGTCCCTGAAGCAGGGATTTTGCTGGACTGGGGGGCGATCGTCCAGTCCTATGTGCAAGCTGAAAACCTAGTTCCGGCAGCGTTGAGCGCGGCGGTGGATGGGGTGCGCGATGAGTGGATTGCCGCAGATGTGGAAAGTTGGCTGGCCTTGCACCGGCCTTATCCGGGGGTGAGCGATCGCCTTGTCCAAGTCCTCGCCAGTTCGACGACAGTGTATATCATCAGCACCAAGGAATCGCGCTTTATCATGCAACTACTCCAGCAGCAAGGGGTGAACTTCCCTGCATCGCAGATTATTGGTAAGGAGACCAAACAACCGAAGGCCAAAACGCTACGCGAGATTCGCCAAAAACTGGAGGCGGAACAGGCACAGCCAATAGCCACTTGGTTTGTCGAAGACCGCTTTAAGACGTTACAAGCTATCGAAGCTCAGCCTGACCTCAACGACGTGGAACTGTTCCTGGCAGACTGGGGCTACAACACCTTAGAGGAACGTTCGCTGGCAGAAAGCAGCGATCGCGTCCACCTGATCACGCTCCAGGACTTCGCTCAGGACTTCGCCCATTGGCTGACCTAAGGGGCTTGGCGAACCCAAATAACGTCAGTGCGGGTTAAGCGGGGTTTGGGGCACCGCGCCGGGCGTGGTGCCCCAACTCCTTGCTGTTCTGCGCGCGACGCACACGGAACAGCAAGGAGTTCAGCGTATCCAGAATTCACATTAGTCTAGGCTTTATTGAGATCCAGAACCACGATAAATCCGGTCGAGTTGGGCAGACGAGAGACGGCTCATAGGATGGCGCTGGCTGGAGTGGAGGCTATAGCTACCCTTGCCATCGTCCTGTCCGTGGGTATCACGACCGTCAGGTCTGTCAGTATTCCCCCGACTATCTGCTTGCCATGCGCTTGCGTAGGCAGGTACTGGGGTTGATGCTGCAATCGAAGGGCGACTGTCTAACTCTTTGATAAAGCCGTTTGTCCGACTGGTTGTTGGCGTGGGAACGTTAGGCAACGAACAGCCAGGAAACTCAGTCGCAAACTCTGGGTCTTGTTCTTCGGGAGGCAGCACCGCGTGGGGAGGCAGGTAGGCGTGCTGTTCTGGATCGTAAGCCTTGACTTCTCCAGTATCGATATCAAAGATCCAGGCGTAGATCTTAAGTTCTCCACGGAACAGCTTGGCATGGACGGCGGGATAGGTGCGCAGGTTTTCGATCTGGGTGAGCACATTTTCGGCAATGGTAATGTTGAGTAGCTCTTCCCCGGTGCGATCGCTGTAGTTTTCTTTAATCAGTCGTCGGGTCGCCTCAGCGTGCTTCAGCCAATCGTAGACGAGCGGCATCGATTCCCGCAGTTCTTCATGCTTGAGTAGACCTTTCATCGCGCCGCAGTGGGAGTGTCCGCAAATCACAATTTGCTTGACATCCAAGGCCTCCAAGGCATACTCAATGGTCGCACCCTCACCGCCATTGGTGGCGCCGTAGGGGGGAATGAGATTGCCCGCGTTGCGAATCACGAAAATATCTCCTGGTTCTGCCTGCGTCATCAGTTCAGGGCTGATGCGCGAATCGGAACAGGTAATGAATAGAACGCGCGGATGCTGGCCGTGTGAAAGTTCTGCATACAGATCTTGATGAGTGCAGAAGTATTCGGATTTAAACCGGCGCAATCCCTTAATCAGTTGTTTCATGGCTCAAAGTTTCCCTTCCAGTCCATCCCTTGCAAATCTGGGAGCGATCGCTCACCGGCGCCAACCAACGGCCTTGCAGAGCAAATGGATGATGAGTGACCGACTCAGACTCTATCTTCGAGGGATAAAGTCCCCAATAAACCAGTCCCGACAAACTGTCAGCAAAATCTTTACGCAGATGCAGGGAATGCAGGAAAACTTAACCCTCGCATCAAGCACTGTATCACGGCGGATGTTACAAATCTGGTGTGCCAATCCAGTGGCCGATGAGATTTCTTAAGCCATCCCATAACGCTATCTTGTTAACCTCCTATCTTGTTAACTTCAGTCCATTGTCCCAAGTGAGTGTTGTTCAATAGGGATCTCAATCCAGAAGCACGTGCCTTCACCGGGGCAAGAACTGCACTTCAGCAGACCCTTGTGTTTTTCGACAACGATTTGGTAGCTGATGGAGAGTCCCAGTCCTGTGCCCTTGCCCACGGGTTTGGTTGTAAAAAATGGGTCAAACAATCGAGCCTGGATATTTTCTGGAATGCCGGGGCCATTATCGTGAATCTGAATGGCAATGCGTTCAGGCGTCAGTTGATGGGTGCGAATGGTAATGATTAACGGTTGAAGAGAGGCATCTGTACCTTGAGCATCCATGCATTTTGTTTCCAGAGCATCAATCGCATTGCTCAGGATGTTCATAAATACCTGATTGAGTTGACTGGCATAACACTCAACTGGTGGCAAGTTGTCGTACTGTTTGATGATCTGAATTGCGGGGCGATCGCTCTGAGCGTTGAGTCGGTGCTGCAAAATCATCAGCGTGCTGTCAATCCCCTCATGAATATCGACAGGTTTCATTTCAGCTTCATCCAGCCGCGAGAAATTGCGAAGCGTCAGCACAATCTGTCGGATGCGCTCCGTCCCGGTTTCGATTGAATTCAGAATTTGCGGCAAATCACTCTCAATAAATTCCAGGTCAACTTGCTTCAGATATGCCTGCAAATCAGCGCTTGTGTGAAGACATTCTTGCTGATAGCGGTACACCAGCCCTAATAAATCCTGCGAGTACTCCCTCAGGTGTTGCAGATTGCCGTGAATAAAATTCACCGGATTATTGATCTCATGGGCAATCCCCGCCACTAGTTGGCCTAGACTCGACATCTTCTCAGTTTGGATCAGTTGTGTCTGAGTTGTCCGCAGTTCCTGTAGTGCTCTGCTTAGTTGGGCTGCTTGACTGCTGACTTCTGCGTGGGCAGTGGCCAAGTTTTCCTGGCTCTGTTCCAACGCTTCTGTCTTGCTCTGGATCATGCTAGCCATCTGGTCAAAGGCTTCTGCAATCTGGGCCAACTCATCGGAACCGCGCAGTCCCACCCGCACAGCCAAGTCACCTGCCGAGAGACGATTGGTCGCTGCAACGAGGCGCTTGGCCCGCAGCGTCACACTCTTGTCGAAGACATACCACACCCCAATGCAAAGAACCGCCAGCACTACGCTGGACTCCAGCGATCGCCGTAGGGCATCCATCAACGTCCGTTGTTGCAGTGCCCTGAGGGAGTCGTACTGCAGGACTAAAACTCCCACACGGGAGGGGATGACTTCTCCAGCTTGCGCTGATAAAGGCACGGGATACAGTGCCACGACCCACTCGTCCGATACATAGACTTGGCCCGTCCGGTCTCGTCGCACTCGCTCAAGCCGTTGTTGCTCTTCGCGAGGAAGCAACTTGTCAAGCGTAGGTGTCTGGTTCCGGCGCACGGTCGAGAGCATGACCTGGTTGTGCTCATTAAACAAAACACCTATTCGCAAATTTGCTTCATCTTGCAACTGGCTCATGATTAGCTCTGAACCATTGCCACCATTGCGACGGTAGAGATAGGTCAGGATTCCTGCGGTGCGATCGCCCACAAACCGGACCGCATCGGTCACCTTCTCCACATTACGGCGATGGCCCAGTGATAATTCTTTTTGCAAGGAATAGGCACTCACCAACGCGCTCAGAGCCAACAGAGTTGCGGGAATTGTATAGCGGAGCGGCGGTGGAAAGTGCTTCATAGAGTTGGTTAACACGTGGTGTCCATCACGGGTGAAATTTGCACGTTACCAAGACTGCCCATTCTGTACAAACTGGTCGTCTAGCAAAACGCTAGGGTCAACTGGTTGGGTCAGCAGTTTGCGATCAAGCATCACCTGGATCAATTGACGAGCGCCTTCCAGCAAAGTCGAGTCCCCCTGGCTCAGCAGTTGCCGGTTCTCCTCAAGGGTCGGAAAATGAATGCCAGCTAGGGACTTTTGATATGCTTCAGGACTCAATTCCAATCGAGGCGCAACCCGCTTTGCCGCATCTTGGGGATCTTTTTTTGCCTGGGCATAGGCCCGAAACCACTGGTCAATTAAAAATTGCACTGTTGCAGTCTGGTTTTTCAGCGCATCACTACGCACCACCAAAATGTCAACAATCTCTCCAGGAATCTGACTGCTGTCAAAAATTTGTTTCGCTCCTGAGGCAAGCAAGCGCGATCGCACAGGTTCATAGGTCACCAGAGCGTCTACATTGCCCTCCCGGAATGCGGCCTCCTGCTCAGAAATGCCGAGTGGCGCAATTTGCACTGCTTCGAGAGTCAGGCCTACCTTTGCCAGCGCTCGCGTCAGTGTAAATGTTCCCAATACAGAGGCTTCAACCCCAACTTGCTTGCCTTTCAGTGCTTGTAGGTTTTCAATGGTGGGCTTTGCGAGGATCACATCGGCTCCGTTGGAGCTATCGAACACCAGCACCACTTTCACGTCTATGCCCTTCTCAGCCATACTGAGGGCATCCCCCATTGTGACGGCTGCTGCCTCAATTTCTCCATTCAGAAATGCTTGGGTCATATCATGACTAGAGGGGTATTCCACAAAACGGACTGGGCTGTCCTGAAAGTAACCCAAGCTTTCGGCCAGGTAGAGATGAGCAAAGCCTGTCCAGAGAGAAGTCCCGACTCGCAGAGGAGTGGCTGCCGTTTGCACACACCCGGCAATGGTCACTGTCGTAGCGGTAACGATTGCCAACAGGATGGCGCCGACTCTCCGCCAGAACCGACGCAAGGGTATTCCATGTGAAATCGCCATTTTGGACTAATTGCCTTCAAATAATCATGCGGGGAAAACGATATCTTTTTGGTAGTTTGCCCAGTTCGGTCTTGGCTTCAACAGCGTTGCAACAAGGATGTTTTTCCCTTTTGTAGGGCAAATTCGATTTCGGAATTCACGTTAGAGAGTAGAGGCTTTGCTCTCAAACCTCCCTAAACAATCGTTGTTTGAGCAGAAGGTTGGCCACGCAATAGTTGCCTCCGCTTATCCCTTCACGTATTGGATAAGCTGCACCAACCGCTGCCGCAGGGTCTCTAACCCTAGGCGATCGCGGGCTGAGATAAAGATACCATTGGGAAACTCCGACATAGCCAGTGAGAGGCGATCGCCATCCACCTCATCCACCTTGTTGAAAGCCAACAGGGCTGGCCCAGGTGCAACGGGCATCTGCGACAGAATCGTCATCACCGAGCGGATGTGGCTCTGCCACGCTGGATGAGACAAATCCACCACATGCAGCAGGGCATCGGCCTCGGTGACTTCCTCTAAGGTGGCACGAAAGGCATCGACCAGCGAAGGGGGCAGGTCGTGAATAAACCCCACCGTGTCTGTCAGGATAATCTCCACAGGTTGGTGAGTCACCGCCTCGGTCACAATTAACCGACGGCTAGTAGGATCCAGCGTTGCAAACAGTTGATCTGCGGTGTAGACCTCGGCATTGGTCAACACATTCAAAAGCGTCGATTTGCCTGCATTGGTGTAGCCCACAACCGCAATTGAGGGGACTTCCCGATGCTGCCGCCGTTGCCGCATTCTGGCACGATGCGCTTGCAGTTGGTTAACCTCCTGTTGCAGCCGAGAAATGCGGCGCTGGATGGCTCGTCGCTCTGTCTCTAATTTGGTTTCCCCTGGGCCTCGCGTTCCAATGCCCCCACCCAGTCGAGACATCGCCCGTCCCCGTCCTGTCAGGCGAGGCATCATATATTCCAGTTGTGCCAGTTCCACCTGCAACTTCCCAGCCCCCGACTGAGCACGCTGGGCAAAAATATCGAGGATCACTTCCGTGCGATCGACCACCCGGACTCCAATCTGCTGCTCGAGCGATCGCACCTGAGCAGGGGTCAGGTCCCGGTCAAACACCACCAGGTTTGCCCCTAAGGACTGCACTGCCAAGGCAATCTCCTGAACCTTGCCCGCTCCAACCACCGTTTGGGGGTGCGGCTGGGCACGTTTTTGGTGCATCGTCTGCAACACTTCTCCGCCAGCCGTCTCCACTAACCGAGTCAGCTCCATCAGCCCATCATGAAAACGCTGAGGTGAAGTGTTTCCCACCATCACCCCCACCAGCAGCACACGGTCGTGGCTCACATCCACCTGACGCGCCACATACTCGCGCTGGAACTCTTCCTCAAGCCCCGTTACCAGTTCAATCAGATCCTGCTGGCTGAGGGTGTCTAAACTCATGACAGGTGAAACGGTCCAGCCCACTTCAGGGTGAGGGACTAGATGGGCCAGATAGCCACCCTGCACATAGCCAGTGGCCCCCCCGCCGCGCCGTTCAAAGCCGGCCCCAGAGGTGACTAACACCACCAGCGCATCCAACCGTTGGAGCGCCATGGCGGTTAGGGCAGAGTCGTTGGGTGGCTCTGGCGTGAGTTGAGTGGCAATGCAGCGAATTCCACTCAGGCGCTCCTCGCCATAACGCGGCAACTCCACCGGGGGAATCTGGGTCTGGCGCACACTGCCGACACCCACTCGAATCACCTGTCCCCGTCGATTGATGTAAACACACAGCGGTTGCTCCAGTTCTGTGCTGACCGCCGCCAGTCGCTGGGCAAATTCGGGCGTAGTTAGGCGATCGCCCGGTAACCGTTGATGGTAAAGCCGCTGTAACTGCTTAAGTTGACTTGGCTTTAGCCCCTGCAAGTTGCCATAAATCGTTTCGATAGGGAACAGACCGCCGCCGGTCTTCAAACTCAACACCTTCTATTGTATCGATTCTGCTGAGGGTGTACCGATGCGGCTGAGGGGGCGTGCGGTTCAGCCCTGACCTTGCCTAGGCGGAGATGACGCCAGCAAAAGCGCTTAGGGATCATGGCTGACTTATTTCCTCATCTTTTTAAGGAAAACCTCCGCCTTTTTACGGAAATTCTCTGCACACTTTCGAGGAAATTTCTGAACGTTGACGATCTGAGTATTTTCATCAGGGAGACAATTTAGATAGCCTCGATCGAGGTTCATCTGTGACTGAAATCACAAAATTTTTGCGATCTCGATCCCGTTTCATTGCAAACGCTTTTTTTAACTCAGTGCTTCTACGGAAAAAATAGCAGGACTGCCTCAATAGTTGGCCAAGAAATAATAAGTCGTAGGTCTGATTAAATATTAGGAAAATTAGGCAAAACCCATACGCCAATTGGCCTATAGAAGGATGAAGGTGAGGGTTGTGACCCCCTTTCACTTGATTTCATAGTTTCGTTATTGTCGATTCAAGCAAGCAGTGAATTTCCCTAGATTGCCGCCTAAAAGGCAAGGAATTCTTGACTGAGGGCACTCATTTCAGGGGAGTTACTGCTCCAGCTTATGAACATCGAGTTAAGAGAACTTGGCGGTTTTGAATGGCTGACGCTTTGCCTGAATGGATACTCGCCCAGATTGATCTAGACAGCAATCTAGGCAGGTATCCAGCGGCAAGTCAGCCAGATCAAAACGCAAGTGGAGTGTTTGTTCTCGTTTTCTGGTCGGCTGTGAATACGCGAGTCACTTAAGTTTTGGAGTTCTAGTCTTGCCTGAAACGTAGCGGTTGTGGCGCAAAAGCCACGCATTTAAAACGAGGGTGTATCGATGTCACGGGATGCGTTAGTTGTCGGAATTAATTCATATCAGTATTTACAAGGGTTACAAGCGCCTGCTCAAGATGCAGAGGCGATCGCCCAGGTATTGCAAAACTGTGGAGAATTTCGGGTACAGCGCTTACCGGAAGTCGTCCAGGCTGGCAAACCCCAGGTCGGTAAAAAAACGATGGTCACCCTGCGCGACTTAGAAACAGCGCTGATTAACTTGTTTAAGCCCAAGGGCAACAATATTCCGCAGACAGCGCTGTTTTACTTTTCAGGTCATGGCATTCAACGCGAGGCTGGCATCTGCGAAGGTTATTTAGCCGTGAGTGACTCTCAGCCAGAGGTGGGGTTCTTCGGTCTCTCCCTGTTCTGGCTGCGCCGCCTCCTGCAGGAAAGCCCTGTCCGCCAACGGATTGTGATCCTTGACTGCTGCCACAGTGGAGAACTGCTCAACTTTATGGAAGCCGACCCCGGTGCTCGTCCCGGCACTGATCGCCTGTTTATGGCAGCCTCCCGCGAGTATGAGGCCGCCTATGAATCTCTCAATAGCGAATACAGTGTCTTCACCCAGTCTCTCCTTGAAGCACTCAACCCAGACCAGTGCGAGTCGGGCATGGTCACCAGCCTCACCCTCACAGCCCGCATCAGCGATGCCCTACAGGGCGAACTGCAACAACCCCTGTTCGAGCACTCAGGTGGAGAAATTATCCTGACTCGGCAAAAACGACAGAAGCCCGCCGCGCTCTCCCCCCGGAAATCGGCCCAATCGAAGTCAGATATCTGTCCCTACCGGGGCTTAGAACCCTTCGAGGAAGAACACGCTGAATTTTTCTTTGGTCGGGATGATGTCACTGCCCAACTCCTCGATAAGCTCCGCAATGGCAAGTCTGCTACTGTTTTGGGGGCTTCAGGCAGTGGCAAGACCTCGGTAATTCGTGCTGGACTAGTGGCTGCCCTACGCCGTGGACAACGGTTGCCGGGGAGCGATCGCTGGCGGGTCAAAATCATTACGCCAACAGCCCATCCCCTCAGAAGCCTAGCCTCTGCCTTCATTGACCCCGAACTCAATGACCTCGCCAAGGCCGAACAACTGCAACGGGCCGAGCAATTTTTGCAAGAGGGAACCGGGGGGCTATCGCGCCTCGTGCGCGCCAGTCTGGCTGCAGAACCCGTCGTCAGTAGTGGCCTGACGGAACATCCCCGCCCCCGCATGGTGCTGATTATCGATCAGTTGGAGGAAGCCTTCACCCTTTGCACCCAGGCCGAAGAACGCCAGATGTTTTTCGACTGCCTCACCCAAGCCCTCAAGGAGGCAGAGGACTGTCTAGCCGTTGTGCTGGCACTCCGTTCCGACTTTTTTCACAAGTGCCTGCACTACCGCAACCTGGCGCAGCTCATCACTCAGCGCATGGTGTTGTTGAAACCCCTCAGCTATGACCAGATCAAGGAAACGATCGTGCGTCCAGCTCGTAAAGTGGGACTGGTGTGCGAACCCAACCTGGTCTACACCATGCTGCTCGATATCATTGGTGCTCCTGGTGAACTGGCGCTGCTGCAATACACCCTGATGGAACTGTGGCAGCAACGGCAAATTGACCCCAATGGTGGCCCCCCTTGTCTGACGCTCAATGCCTACACTGAGTTGGGCGGCATTCGTGGCACCCTACAAAAACGGGCCAACGAGACCTATGAAAGCCTTTCGCCAGAAGAACAGCAGGCCGCCAAGCGCATCTTCCTAGCCCTGACGCAATTGGGCGAGGGCACAGAAGACACCCGTCGTCGCGTCACTAAATCAGAACTGGTGACTCCCGCCTTCCCTGCAGACTTGGTCGAACAAACCCTAGAAAAGTTAATTGCCGCCAAGCTGATTGTTACCAGTCGGGAGGGCGATCGCACAGTTGACGAAGAAAACGTCCTCCCCAAAATCACCACGCCTGCGCAGGATCAGGGACAGGAAGCGATCGATGTGGCGCACGAAGCACTGATCCGCAACTGGCCTCGCCTGCGTAACTGGTTAGAAGAAAATCGTGACATGCTGCGTCGGCAACGGCGCATTGAACAGTCTGCCCAGGAGTGGGACCGGGCCAACCAACCTATGAATGGGGTGTATCTGTTGCAGGAGTTGCGCCTGCGGGATGCAGAAGACTTCCTCAAGACCTATCCCCAGGAACTCTCGGCCTTGGCGCAGCAGTTTGTGGCCGTCAGCCATGCGGAGGTGCGGCGGCGACGGCGGCAATCCCAACAGCGGCGGGTGATTGTGCCTTCAGCGCTGGTGCTGACGCTGGCCATGACCCTCTCGCAGCACCGCAGTATTTTGCAGAATGTCGCACAGAAGGATCATCAACTGCTGGCCGCCACATCGAGAGAACAGGCAGCGATCGCCCAGTCTCTACTGAAGGAATCCCAGCGCAACGCCACCACGGCCCTGCTGATCAGCCGCCTAGCAGCAGAGCGGGGCAGCCGTACCTTTGAAGCTCAGGAAAGCCTGCGGGCAGCCTTGCAGGATCTGCGACTGCAATCAACGTTGCAGGGGCATAGGGCTCCTGTTCAGCAAATTGTGTTCAGCCCTGACCAACAGACGATGGCGACCGCTGGGGCTGATGGCAGTATTCGCCTGTGGGCCGTCCATCCCCAACAGATGTATGCTACTGGCTCCCAGCCAGCTCTGCGGGTGCTGCACTGGAGCAGCGATGCGACTCAACCCAGTGGAGCAGTGATTCATCAACTGGCGTTTAGCGCCGATGGGAAGCGGCTAGCGGCGATCGCCCAGAACCAAGCAGCCATCAAAGTCTGGGAGGTAGAGTCTGGCGCTTTGCTGTGGCAACTCCAGCTTCCTGAAGCGGCCCGACGGCTAGCCTTCAGCCCCGATGGCAAGTGGGTCGCGGTGAGCAGCGATCGCACGTTGTCCGTCTGGCAGGCAGAAACTGGCCAGTTTCAGGCACACCTCGCTCGCCCGGCCCTGATTCGTAGCCTGGAGTTCAACCCCAACGGGCAGGCCTTGATGGTGGCTGGGGATGATGGAGTGGTGCAAATGTGGCAGCTCAACTTGGCGGCGGGTCAACCGCTGCAACTGCACCCCACCCTCACCCTGTCCCATCCAGCGGCAATACGTCATGCCACCTTCAGCCCCAGTGGACGGTGGCTGGCAACGGGGGGAGCCGATGGCAAAACCTACCTTTGGGAAACTGCGACCGGACAACTCCGGCAGACTCTTCAGGCTGCCAGTAGTGCGCCAACCGAGATCACGGGCGCTCCGCTGACTGCACCCGTGACCACTGCAGCGATGCCCAGCGCACCTATGATGGTGGAACGCATGTTTGCCAATCCGCTGGTGAATCCCATTCAGCAGGTGCAGTTCAGCCCCGATGAAACCCTGGTGACAGCGGTGAGTGCCCAGCACCAAGTCTGGTTGTGGGATCTGCGGAGTGGTCAGTTGCAAGCGGAGATCAAAGCACCTGAGCTTGCTGCTAGCAGCAACACCGACCAAACGCCTAGCCGTTGTACCAGCGTTTGCCTGAGCTTTCATCCCAATAGTAGCCAGATTGCGATCGCCTATCCCAATGGGCTCAAGCCTGCGATCGCAACCCTGTGGAATACTCAAACCGGTCAGCAAATCCATGCGTTTGGGGATGGGTTGGCCGCAGCGACGGCCGTTCAGTTCAGCCCCGATGGGCGCTCAGTCGTGACCGCTACGCCCGATAACGGGGTTCAACTCTGGCGGACTGAACCCGGTGGAGAGCTACCCACCATCACCTTGCCCGAAACCCTAGTGCAGTGGGCTGCTTTTCTGCCAACGACCCAGCCAACCACTGGCGTGACAAAGACTGCTTTGGCGCAGCCTCCATCCGCCCAACCTGCCACGTCGCTACCACACCTCGCCTGGTTTGGTAGCCCATCTGCCCAGCCTGTGGCCCAACTGTCAGCACCACCCCTAGCACAGACCTACGACTTGGTCACCGTCTCAGGACAGGGGAAATTGCGCCACTGGTCAGTTCTAGACCAACCGATGATGGCCGACCCCACCTCCCATTCGGAGGTTCAGACGGCACATGCACAAACTAGGCCAGGTCTGCCAAGCGGGGCAAATCCTCACCTGCACCTGAGTCAGATTGACCCCCAGGCGCTTTGGCAGGGAGTCCTCGGGTTGCTGCCTGGCCAGGAGCCAGCGACCCATTCAACCATTGCAGTTTCAATGAGTGCCAGCCTCAATCGGTTGGGGCGACTGCAGCAACTCCAGGCCCTCCCCGAAATCGAATTCAGGGGCACCGTCCAATCCCCATCACAGTTCAGCCCTCAAACCACTGGTCAGGCTGGCATGACTGGATTTGCGCTGAGTGCGGATGGCCAGTTTACCGCTACTGCTTCGGCAGAGGGGTGGGTTGAAATCCGCCAGGTCCAGCCGGATCAGTCGGTCCGCATCCTGCATCGCCTACAAAACTCGGCCACCCTTGAAGCCGCAGTGCATCGCCAGGTGAGGATTCCAGTGCGTCACTTGGCCTTCAGTCCTGATGGTCAGTGGCTTTTGGGAGTCAGTGATGACCTGACAGTGCGGGTCTGGGAGACCCAATCGGGACGGTTGTTGCAGAACTTGAAGGGACACCTAGCGCCTATTCGTCATGCCGAGTTTAGTCCCGATGGCCAGCACATCCTGACGGCTAGCTTGGATAAGACCGCCATCGTCTGGGATGTGCAGTCTGCCCGACCAACGCTGACACTGCCCCATGGCGATCGCGTCAGTCACGCCAGCTTTAGCAGAGACGGTAAGCAGATTGCTACGGGCAGTTGGGATGGCACGGCTCAGATTTTTGATGCTACGACGGGGCAATCGATTCACACCTTGCAAGGGCATCGCGGTTCAGTGCTGGATGTGCAGTTTAGCCCCGATGGGCGATTGCTGGTCACAGCGAGTGTGGATGGCACAGCGCGGTTGTGGGATGCAGCCACGGGCGAACTTCAGGCAGAACTGCGCCCCGATACCAAGCATCCAACGCTCATGCGCCGTGCTTTTTTCAGTCCCGATGGCCAGTATGTGGCAACGGTGACAGATACGGGACAGGTGTTTCTCTGGGCAGCCACCTGGGACTCGTTGCTGAAGATTGCTCGCGATCGCAGCCTCCGCCAACTCACGCCCGAAGAATGTACTACCTACCTGCGACTCGCCGCCGAAGCTTGCCCTCAGATGGAATTGGGGGTCGGCAACTGACAGACTCCTGGGTTGTCATACCGACTCCGTCAGTTATTGAGTCGGTTTATCGTGGTGTAA
>DVEB01000079.1 GCA_015295905.1 Synechococcales cyanobacterium M55_K2018_004 | reverse complement strand
AATATTTCTCCTGGCGAGTATTTCACACCACAACAAACCGACTCAATAACCGACGGAGTCGGTATGAACTGCCAATATCTGGCAATATCTGGATTCTCAGGGTGCCGCTTTCAAGCTCACCGATTGACTCGTGGAGAGAACTCATGCTCGCAGTAAAAGAGACCGCGATAAACCTGACGACCGCAACGGCAACTGTCGCTCTGAGACAGGCATCTACCGAACCCGGAGCGATTGACCTGGATACGCCCTTTGGTTCCTTTACTGGCTCTTTCACCGTTGAGAATCGTACCTTCAGTTTATTGCTCGCAACGCCCGCTGGAACGATTGATGGCTCCCTTGCCACCTCGATTGAGAATCGATTATTTATTGACTTCAAAACCTTTGCGGGGGAGTTTCGCGGATTCGGATTTTACGATGAAGATAGCTTGCTGCTTGCTCTCTTAACCCCTATTGGGCCGATCGTGGGAGCATTTACGCTAGATGAGCGCAGTCTAACGCTTGACCTTAGCACCCCGGCTGGCCCGGTCAAAGGGGCTATTGAGACCACAGTTGAAGACCGATTGTTTATTGATTTCACCACGCCCTTGGGTGATGTGGAAGGGTTTGGTTTCTACGATGAAGATGAGTTGCTGCTGGCGCTGTTTACGCCGCTGGGGTCAATTGTGGGAGATTTTGAACTAGCTGATGACCTGCTCCAGTTCACCCTGGCTACAGCCACTGAGACCACGAAGGGTGCGATCGCCCTAAATGACAATTCCCTGGGCATCGACATCACCTCACCCCTGGGAGACTTCACTGGCCGTATTGGCCTGGGAGGGCTGCCTCTTGCCGTCTGGATGGTTCCTCTCACCCTGGTATCGGGCATCCTAAATCTGTCATCGGAAATGCCACCAAACCCTGTGAACGGAGTAGGGCTATTGTCTGCTGGGATAACCCATGGGTGCATGTCACGGTTGCCCTCACTCTAAATCCCTCCCCCAAGTTGGGAGAGAGACGTTGAGATGCTCGGCTCCCCTTCTCCCAACTTAGGAGAAGGGGCTGGAGGATGAGGAGCTGCAAAGGTGACATGCTCTCTAACCCACGCAGCTATCAGTGTTTAAGCGAAGGGCATCCGTCACTCAAACACTGAGATTTTCAGAATGGTTTGCAGGATCTGTAAGCCTGCAAACCATTCTTGCCAGTCTTGCATCAGTGCTGGTCGTTCTGATTGACCCGTCCTTCCTTGCCCTGCCGCTATGACCCAAGCCTCTCCCAAGCCCCCGGCAAATTCTCAGGCATTACAGGCGATCGCCACCTTTGAAGCCTCTTCCCTGCCTGGGGTTTGGCCTCACCTCGACAAAAAAACATTGCTGGCAGAGATGCGCCAACGGTTGCAAAGCCCGCTGTCGGTCTGCCAGGGACAACAGCCCTTCTGTGGCCCTGCCGCTGTGGTGTACGAACTGATCCGCAAGCAACCCACCCGCTATGTTGAGATTTGTCGCAGTCTGTTTGAGACTGGCGCGTTTAAGGCCAAGACCAAACGGATTGAAGCCTCTGCCAAACTACGCCAGTCAAGCCGGGGTGACCTCAAGATGGGCCAGTCGGACTGGCTCATCCTGGCAACGCTGCGGGATGCCGAAAGCCTTATCTTTCCTGTTGATCCCAATGCACCCAGCATCATCCGGGGCCTCAGTGGCATGAGCTTTTCCTGGGAAATCAAAGGCTGGATTGAAGAAGTCCTGGGCTACGGACAAGTGATTCACAGCAAAGCCTACCGCAGGGGTGATCTGTTCGCCCTGCGCGATGCGGCCAACAGTGTCAAGATCGGCGGCGTGGCCTTCCTACTGGTGAATGCCCGCAAACTCTATGGCAGCGGCTCCAGCACCGAGGCTCAACTGCTCTCCCTCGATCTGCCCAACCACTGGGTTGCCCTGATTGGCAATCTCATCACTGCCAATGGGCGTGTTGCCTTTGACACCTATTCCTGGGGTCGCCAGATCCGTGTGGATGTGACTGAGCAGGACTTTCAGGCTGGTTTTTGGGGTGTGGTGATTGGCCTGCCCTAGGGAGGCATCACGGGGTTGGAAGTTGGAGGTGAGAGGCAAGCGTATTGGCCACTTCTGCGCCCCTACCCTCCATCCGCCCTCCGCCAAATCGCCCTACAATGTTTCAAAATATTTCTATAGTGATTGAGGAACTGGTTAGGACAGGGAATGTGGGAGCGCAGTCCCCACATCGGCGCTTCATCCCTGCGCCCCGTCTTAACCGGTCTTGTGCTGGTTATACAAGATGGATCGTTGCTGCAATGATGGGCATGGCGGCAAGTTGGAAGCACGCGAGAGCAAACTATGGACAATGAAGCGATTGTGTTGATGTCGAAACGGGAAATTGAAAAGATGCGTCAGGCGGGGCAACTAGCGGCTCAGCTCTTGAACTACCTGGAGCCAATGGTGAAGCCTGGAGTCAGTACGCTTGAACTCAACGATGCGGCAGAAGCCTGGACGCAGAAGCATGGGGCTAAGAGTGCGCCCCTGGGCTACATGGGTTTCCCCAAGTCTATTTGCACTAGCGTTAATGAAGTAGTGTGCCATGGCATTCCCAGCGCTAAGCAGATCCTGAAAGAAGGCGACATCATCAACATTGATGTCACACCACTAGTAGAGGGGTATCACGGCGATACCTCCAAGACCTTTTTTGTAGGAGAACCATCGGCGATCGCCCGTAAACTGGTTGAAGTCACCGAAGAATGCCTCATGCGTGGGATCGCTGCTGTCAAGCCAGGGGGCCGCATTGGCGACATTGGTGCTGCCATTCAAGAGTATGCTGAAGCCCAAGGGTTCTCGGTTGTGCGGGACTTTGTAGGCCATGGCGTGGGTCGCATTTTCCACATGCCCCCTCAAATTCCCCACTATGGCACGCGGGGCAAGGGCAAAAAAATTCGACCTGGTATGGTGTTTACGATTGAGCCCATGATCAATGAAGGCACTTGGGAAGTGGAGGTACTGGCGGACAAGTGGACTGCTGTGACCAAAGACCGGAAACTATCGGCCCAGTTTGAACACACGATCGCCGTTACGGAGAATGGGGTTGAAATTCTGACCCTCCTGCCCGATCGAGTGGCGGCCCCGGTTTGACCTGCTGTAGAAGAGGGCGAGCGCTGATTAACTGCGGCGTCAGTGGGTGAGTGGACTGGATGATGTGCATCCCAGCGGCAGCAAAGCGCTGGAAGGCCGCATCCGCCGCTGCCGTGAAGTCCACCACCCCGGGGACAACAACCGGAGAAGAGCAGTCTTCCAGTAGATAGACCTTTTGAGCGAGGGCGGGGTCTTTTAATTGGATTTCCGTCAGCAGATCATCGATCGTCCAGGCGACGCAGTGACTCTTGGCCTGGCCTGCAATCACCACCGCATCAAAGTCCAACAGTGCTGCGATGAGGGGGCTGTTTTTCTGGGCGATCGCCCCTGCTTTCTCATCCACCAACACCTCTGGCTTCAGCACCGAATAGTTTTCCGTTAGGGGATTGTCGCCTTTGATCTCAAACTTGGTTTGGGTCTGGCGCGCCATGCTGTGGAAGAAACAGGCTTCCTCAAACGCAGACACTAAGGCATGACCAATGCCCCCCAGCATGGCATGGTAGGGCCAGATGGTCAGCAAAAATTTGCCATGTTGACTGAGTTGACGGACGTAGTGCAAAGCATAGGCTTGCAGTTCCTCTAAAGAGCGCTGGGGAAACTGCGGCGCGATGGCCGGGTTCACTCGCCACACCCCCTGTTCCACATCCTCCACGGAGATCATGGTCATCGCGGGGGGATGCTCACCTGCTGCATTCACCCAAAAGACGGCATGAAAAATTTGCATTGCCGTGTGGGTGTCCATCGTCGCGATGATTTGGGTGATGCTGCCTAGGTTGCGATAGATAAATTCGCACAGGCGCACGTTGTCTTCCACTGCGCCCATGCCCGATCGCCCCCCCACGAACAACTCAAAGTGGGGAATGCAAAAGGTGTTTTGGACATCGATTGCCAGCAGACAGATTCGCAAACGATCCTCACTGGCAGGCGAAATGTTGTATTGGTGTGCCCAGGCTTTGGCTGCGATCGCCCTTTCTTGGTAGGGAACTCGCCAAACCTCACCGACCTTCTGTGCCTCGAAAAATGGGGGAATGGGAAGTTGTGTCAGGATACTCATGAACTAGCATTCCCAGAGATGGAAAGGACTGACTGAATTATAGTATTTTCCACCAAAAGTAGCGGCAGCCGTTCCCATTTTCTCAAATAATTCCCCCTGCCCTTCTCCCAAGGTAGGAGAGGAATTTAGCCGTGTAAAAGAACGTCAGTTCTGGTTAAGAGGTTTTGGGTCACCGTGCCCGGCGCGGTGACCCAAAACCCTTGCTGTTC
>DVEB01000010.1 GCA_015295905.1 Synechococcales cyanobacterium M55_K2018_004 | reverse complement strand
TGCGCGGGCGTTCTACCAAAAACTAACTGCTACTTTATAGGCGGATTCCGTATAAGTAATGTGAATTCTGGATAAGCTGAAACCCTTGATGTTCCATGTGCGACGCGCACGGAACATCAAGGGTTTGACGTTAAAGTGGCAGTATATTGTGGCAGCAGTTCTCAGGATGAAACATCCCCCGAAGCAACCCTCGTGACTAAAACCCCCAATATCGTTTGCGTCCGGTATCTAGATGCACCACACTGGGCAAGTTGCTATAAATACCCATCCCACCGGGCCACCAGGCCATCAGCGAATTGGCAACCGTACGACCACTCAAACCGGGTACGACAATATCGACGGCTTTGCCAAACAAGTGTTGGCTGCGCGACGCACCCCCCACTGCGCTATTGACAGCAGGGGGACGATACCACGAGTTCACCACAAACGGTCTGCCAATCTGAGAACGCGCTCGTTCCAGCAGACGCGCTAGTTCCACAATATTTTCAGTAATTGCGCGGGTCTCAGGGATGCGCGTCGCGTTTTTGGTGGCCTCGCCCCAAGTAAAGTTGCCATTGGGAATAATCGGTTGATCGGTGTAAAAAGTGCTAGAAAATCCCGGCAGCCTGAACGGCCTGCCAACGTAGCTCGGTGGCGGTGGGCTGGGTGAAGGTTGAGGTGGCGGATAAACCACTCTACCCTGGATCTCAACGCGGGCATGACCATCGTACACAAACCAGGTATTGAACCCGTTGATCTCTTCGCTCACGTAGCGGAGGGTAAATTTAATATGTCGGTTAAAGCTGCCGCTGGCATCAGCGTAAGCGTAGGACTGTAGTCGTAGCAGGGTTCCCTGAGTAATCGATACTTGTTCGCTAGGGGGGAGGCTGTTGGCCGCCAGCGGGCGACGTTTCAACACCGTGTCTTGGGTGATGCGCAAAATTGGGAGGTTGGGGTCTTCAGGAGGGTACACAATTCTGCCATCGAACTCAACATAGGCGTGGCGATCGTATACAAACCAAGTATTGAGTCCATTGATGAAATCCGACGGATGTAATAGTGCAAATCGAATATGCGCGTCAAAATCACCACGTTCATCTTCAAACGCATAGGACTGTAACTCAAAAGACCGCCCACTTCTGACGGAAAACTTTGCACTATCAGGGAGCAGGCTGGATTGTATTGGACGACGTTTGAGCACAGTGTTGGCATTGATCCAGAGAATGGGGTTAGAGACTTGCTCTTCATGGGGATAGACAACTTCGCCATTCGCTTCAACGGTAATGTGCTTGCCATAGACAAACCAGGTATTTAAACCATTCAAGGTCTGATTTCTTAAGGCAACGCGAATGTGACCGTTGAAATCGCCGTTGACGTCTGCGTAGGCGTAGGAATGTAACTCAAAAGTTGTTCCAGCACTGACAGCATACTTTTCACGATCGCCCAATTGAGAAGCTTGCTCAGGACGAAGTTTGAACAGCGTATTCTGAACGATTGTGAGAATTTGAACCATTATGTACCTTCTTCGCTCAAGTCAGCGTTTAGCCATGCTATTTCATCGTCTATGAGGTGAATGATTTCAAGCTTCATTAGTGTCCGTTTGGGCTAGGAGGGTTTCAGCGTATCCCAAATTCAGGGTAATTTCTGTTGAGAACTGCATTGTTGATCACGGCTCAACTCTGGCTCACATTTAACCTCTTTTCTCGATTATTGCGATCGCCGCCGAAACACAACTGACAAATTATTCGCAGGCATCTCAACGGTTTTCATCCAAAACAACCCCCGTTCCTGTGCAGCTTCAATCACATCTTCCAAATTACGCACCCCCCAAGCGGGGTCTTGCGATCGCAAACTTTGATCGAAGGCCTCATTACTCGGGGCCGTGTGCTGCCCTGCGCGCTTAAATGGCCCATAGAGGAACAGAATACCCCCTTCCGGCAAAATTCGCCCTGCCCCTGCAAAAAGTCCTAATGCGGCATCCCACGGAGCAATGTGGATCATATTGATATTGACGATCGCTCGAATCGGATATTTCCGCAAGTCCAACTCAGGGACCTGTGCCGCAAATTCAGACCGTTCTACCGGCCAAACTGGATCGCGGGTATCGAGGGCGATCGCTCCCCACAAATTCTCACTCGGACACTCCCGCCGCCATGCGTCGATGCTAGCTCTAGCTTCAGGGCTCACATCCGAAGCAATCCACTGACGCGGACGCAGCCGCGGTGCCAGGAAAATCGCGTGTTCTCCCGTCCCGCTGGAAATTTCCAGCACACTCCCCGTTGGCGGCAGCACCTCTTGCAAAACCTCCAGGATGGGCTGACGGTTCCGCAGCGTTGCAGGGGCATGTTGGCGATCATCCATCATAGAATACGGTCTTATAGGCAGCCATGATTGCTCTCTCAAAAAATACCTCATTTCCAGGCATTGCTTAATCTGCAAATGAGTTGTTCAGCACTTCTCGGAGTGGGCTTCAGGGCGTTGCTTCATCCAACTATGATGGTTTGATGGGGAGGCGTGCTGAGCACGCCTCCCCATCAAACCATCATTGGCCAAATCAACAATGCCGGCTTCGGGTTTTCGTGAGGGGCACCGCTGGTTTTGAAGGCGTGTTCCTTGTGGGCTAGATGCATTAGTAAGAGCGTGTAGCGCTATAAAAATACTGAATCAGCCATGATTTTGCGACGATCGCTAAAACAAATTGAGATTTCTGACGAAAAATGCAGACACACGTTAGCCTATAGGGTATAAAGGAGCGGTTAGCTGATTTTGCGGCAGATGTCTGCCTATTTTTGGTTTTTATGCGATCGCACCCGGCTCATCCCCAACCGCCTGCTTTCTCACTGCCCAGGTCTAGACGCAAACAGCGGTCTCGACGACGGTTGCCGCTGTTGAGAGTCGCGGTCTTGGCGTTGATATTGGGTATAGGTGGGCGTTATCTCATGGCTCAGACCACCCCCCCTGAAGCGGTGCTGGTGTTGGGGGGGGCGAAGGAACGCGAAGAATTTGCGGCAGAATTTGCCAAACAGCATCCCGATCTCCCCATTTGGATCTCGTCAGGGAGCAACCCCGAGTTTAGTGAGTGGGTCTTCGGTGAAGCCGGTATTTCGCCGAACCGGATTCACCGCGATTACGAAGCCGTCGATACGGTGACAAATTTCACCACGCTGGTGGATGACTTCAAAGCACAAGGCATTGACAGTATTTACCTGATCACCTCGGATGACCACATGCGACGCGCCTGGGTGATCGGCGAGATTGTCATGGGCAGCCGGGGGATTGGGATTAAAACCGTTGCAGTTCCTTCCGGGCGATCGCCCGAATCGTTGGATAAAGTGGTGCGGGATGCGGCGCGCTCCATTCTCTGGGTGGTGACTGGAGACACCGGAATTGAACTGGCACGATATCTCAAAAACGGACAACTGCCCGCTATGCTGCCAAGTCTTGCACCAGCACATAGGGCTGAAGGATCAGGGCATTAAATCGTTTAGAGCGATCGCGTTCCCACTCCTGTAGTTGTCTGGCATCGGGTTTGTAGATGAGATGCTGCTGGATCCAAAGCTGGACTGAGATGGTATCGTCAGAGGCGATCGCCACACCCACATCGATCAAATTCAGCTCTGAACCCACAATAATGACCGCATCGCGCGCCGCATGAGGCACCAACCAGTCCCACTCTGCTTCGTCCACAGATTGTTCGAGTTCTGCGCGTAAATCTTCCATAACAAGGAATTCTCCTGTGATTGAGTGGGCGGTTCAGAGCATGGCTATCGTCCCAGGTCGTGCAAGGCGTGGATCTGAGCAACACATTGCGCTGTTCTTTCTTCGAGGGCATCTCGCTGGGAGGAATCGGGCGGAGGGAGCAACTGTCCAATCCGAATCGTAATCGGAACCGAGCGTGGCCACTTTACCCCCTTGGGTAGAATGCGATGAGTTCCCCACAAGCTGACGGGGAGGATTGGCACCTGCGCTTTTGCGGCAATCATGGCTGCCCCTAACTTGGCCTCTGAAATTCGTCCATCGGGGGTGCGCGTCCCCGACAAAAAAATTCCCACTGCCCAGCCGTTTTCCAGTTGGCCGAGGGCCGCACGAATGGCACTGCGGTCGGGTGACCCTCGTTTAACAGGGTAGGCCCCGTAGAGCGTAATGGCCTGACTCAAAATAGGCACCTTGAACAATTCCTCTTTGGCCATGTAGGAGACGGGCCGCCGCACACTACACGACAGCAAGGGTGGGTCAAAGTCGCTGGCATGGTTGGCCACAATGACCAGCGGCCCCTTTTTGGGGACATGTTCCATGCCATAGACCCGTCCCTGTAGGTAAAACTTCAGCACAGGTGCCACCACCGACCACTTAAACAGGTGGTAGAGCATCAGGCTAGCGGTGGGTTCGCGGGTTCGCATGGGGTGGG
>DVEB01000310.1 GCA_015295905.1 Synechococcales cyanobacterium M55_K2018_004 | reverse complement strand
GCGGCAGGGGGCACGGCTGCAGGACGGGCCGCCGTCTGTGGCTGGTTCTGATCAGTCGCTGCCGCTGCTGCTTGCGCCAGGGCTATGTGACTGGCTGCCGCATGGGTAGATGGAGCGGGAACCTGACGCTGTGAAACAGCCCTAGCACTGTCTGATTTTGAGGACTTTTCGACTGTACCTATCCGCTCGGGGGGAACAACCCTTGGCGTAGGGGGGGCCTCATCGGCCAGAGGAACTGCCGGTGAGGGCGTTGTGGGAGCCGATTCTGTCGGAGCGGGGGGGCGGGGTGTGGCGGCCTCAACAGCAGCAGGATACGCCTCTAACATCGCTGATGTCATGGCGATGGTGGTGAGGCAATGCCCGACAGGTTTCAGGATTCGCTTCATGCAATCAACCAGGGTTAGGAGCAACAGACGGACGAGGGCTGAACTGCGGCAAATAGACGCTACTTCACGTAGAGACATCTCCACAAACAAACTCTCCCCCACTGGTAAAAGCAGAGCTTTCGCAGGGTTGAGGTGTGCAAATTCAGCAGCAAGAATCAACAAGGCTTTGCAAAACCAGCCTTATTCTGCCATGCCGCTAGAGACAGCTACTACCACTGAAAGTAGACTTTATGCAGAATTAATTCGCAAATTCCACTGCTCTCCGTAATTGTCCGGATCGTTTCTGCAACGAGTGGGGCTTCAGAGGAGCGATCGCCCCCATAATCAGGGCTGATCACCGCTATAAAGTTTTTGCAAAGATTGAAAGTGTTTGCAAAGGTTGATCGCGTTGCTCATCAGTGACCGATGCTTAGTCCTCAGTCCTGCTCAAAGGGGTGGCCCAGGGCAGCGGGTGGGTCGCTGCGAATGGCCTGCGAGAGTGCTCTAGCAACAGCAGCCGGGAAGAGGCTGAGCAATCGCTCCAGCCATTCACTCGACGTCAACACCAGGAACAGAATCATCAGCGCAAAGGGGGCAACCGTGAGAACCTGGGTAGGCACATTGGGAATGGCGCTCTGAGCCACGCTTGCCAGGGATTGTAGGATGCCAAACAAGTAACAACTGAGGGCAACCCGCAGAGGATTCCAGCCGCCAAAAATCACGATTGCCAAGGCAATCCATCCATAACCAGCGGTGTGACGGTGGCTCCAACCAGCCTTAAAGTCTAGCGAGAAGGTGGCTCCGGCGATCCCCATCAGAGCGCCCCCCAGCAGGGTGTAGAGGTATCGCATCAGGATGACATTCGTGCCTCGTACAAAGGCCGCAGCCGGTTGTTCACCGATTGCCCGTAGAACAAGTCCAGGGCGAGTGCGGTAGAAGTAGACCCAGGTGAGGGCCACCAGCAGGTAACTCAGGTAAACGAGCAGGTCACTCTGGAAGAAGAGGGGGCCAATGACGGGGATGTGTTGCAGCAGCGGTAGTTTGAAGCTGGGCACCGTGGGGCCAGGGATGCGGACAAAGGGATTGCCCAGAAACGAGGACAAATCAGCACACAGCAATGCCAGCACAAACCCAATCGCCACCTGCGATTGCTTCAGGGTGAGCGCACCAAAGGCAACGATGAGCGCGATCGCCGCTCCCACCAGCGCTGCGCTGCCAAAGCCCAGCAGTAGACTAGGAACGGCGCCCATGCTCTCGGTGGTTTTGGCGACGGCAAACCCCACCATTGCCCCTAACAAAATCGTGCCTTCGGCAGAGAGGTTAATCACTCCAGCCCGTTCGTTAATGGTTTCACCGATCGCGGCAAAGACAAGCGGTGTGGAGGTGGCGATCGCCACTGAAAGGATGGCAATAATTTGAGCAGCATCCATAGAAAACGAAGAAAACGAGCGTGGTAGAGCAGAACCGCAACAGCCACGAAGACACCGGCACGTCTAGTGGCCTCCTTCAGCGTAATCTGGCATGAACGAAAGCGTAAGGCGTGAAGTGGCAAAGACCCAGGGAAAGATCTTTAAAAAGTGTTAAGTTTTTCATTGGAATGATGTGATGAGGGGGTTCCGGTCAAGATGCGTATTGTGAGATATCTCGTGGGTCTAGTGGTATTCCTGGGGTTGGCGATCGCAGCCCTGCCCCTGTCTGCTGAGGCTGCTAGTTCTGCGGCCATCCGTGCCCTAGATGATGTCCAAGCCGTGACGAAGGATTTTGCAGGTCAGAACCTAGTGCGGGCAGAGTTTGCCAACGCGCGGTTAGAAGGGGCAAATTTTAGCGGCGCTGACTTGCGCGGTGCCGTGTTTAATGGTTCATCGTTGAAGCAGGCCAACTTGCAGGGGGTTGACTTCAGTGATGGGATTGCCTACATCACTGACTTTTCTGGCGCAGACTTGAGCAACGGCATCTTCACCTCTGCCATGATGCTAAAGTCTTTTTTTAAGGGAGCCAAGGCTGCCAATGCAGATTTTAGTTTTGCCATGATTGATCGTGACCAAGTGTTAGAACTGTGTAAGACGGCTAGTGGCACCAATCCAGTGACGGGTGTGGACACGCGGGAATCGTTAGGGTGTCCCTAGCGCTGCCGATCCTATCTAGCCGATCTTATCTAAACGTTGCGCCGGAGAACGGATATCTTGTCTAACCAGTTGGTCTCGCTTAGCCCTCGCCCCAGGAGGACAGCGAGCACCAGCATCCCCTGCATCACCCCTGCCAGGGAGGATTCCAGGTTGAGCGAAAGTGGCAATTGCAAACTACCAATGTTGAGGGCACTGAAGAAAAAGGCGATTGGTAGCAACAGCCAAAGATTGGTGCCTGCCAGCATTGCTACTAGCAGCGCAAGATATCCCAAATGGCTGGAAATGCTGGGAATCAGTCGGTGGAAGACGGCGAGTACCTGGAGCGCACCTGCCACTCCTGCCAGGCCACCACAGATCGCAAAGGCGCTAAGGAGTTGGCGTACTGAAGGAACGCCTAGCACATAGGCTGCTCGCAAGTTATACCCCACGGCTCGTAGTTGGAGGCCGTAGTATGTCCCCCGTAAGACCAGCAGTGTTGCTCCCAACGCTAGCAGGGCGATCGCCAGTGCCACTGGACTCGCCTCCGTATTGCCGAAGGTTGGTAACCACAGCACCTCTCCAAATTGTTCGGTCCCGCTCATGGAGGCCACACCGGGACGCTTCCAGGGACCAAAAATGAGGTACAGCGCTAGTCCATCTGCCACGAAGTTCAGCCCCAACCCAGCGAAGATCTCATTAATGCGACCATAGACGTTGAGGATGCCAGCAAAGAGACCCCAGAGCATTCCTCCGGCGGTTCCAAAGGCGATCGCCAGCAGAATCACAAGCGCAGGAGGCAGACTGTTCTCCAACAACCGAATCGGAACCATTGTGGCGATCGCCCCAAAGACAATTTGGCCCTCAATACCTAGGTTATACAGCCCGGCGGTGAAGGTAAACATCAAGCCGCAGGCACACAACAGTAAGGGAGATAGGGTGGAGAATACTCTGGCAATTTGATCGGGAGTGCTGAAGGCACCAGAGAGCATACTGTCCAGTACGGTAATTGGCGATGCACCGGATAGCATAATGATGCTACTAATCAGAATGGTGGCAATACCAAGGGCGGCAGTTTGGTAGTAGAGTGTGCGGGTGATCATACGCTGGCTTCCTCAAATCTTCCCCCGATCATTTGCCCGAGTCGCTCGACTGTGAGTTTGGTTGCCTCGATGGGTTCGGAGACGTTGCCCCCACTGAACACAAGGACGCGATCGCTGTACTGCATAATTTCATCCAGGTCGGACGACATAAACAAAATGGCTGTGCCCCCCTCACACCGGGCCATCAATTGCTGCCACACCCACAACGTTGATTCGATGTCAAGGCCACGGGTGGGGTGTTCTAGCAGCAGTAAATTTTGCGGCACGGGTAATAGGGCTAACTGGGTGCGTTGTTGGTTACCACCAGATAATCGCTCTACTTTTGTGGTGGGCTTGCCGCGAATGTTAAACAGAGCGATCGCCGCTTGTGCGCGTTTCAGCGTCTCCGGCCAGTCCACCAGCAGCCCCTTGGGCGGATAGCGGAGGGCAATGTGCTCCTGGATCGACAGTCCTGCGATCAGCCCTTCACGCAGACGGTCGGCAGGGAGGTAGGCAACGCCCGCCCGCAGGTAGTCTGCATAGGGTCGTTGGGTCATCTCATCACCGTTGATTTGCACCGTCCCGTAGGGGGTTCTCAACAGACCGGCGCAAAGTTGCAGCAGCAGTTGTTGTCCGCTCCCCTCTAGTCCGGCCAGTCCAATCACCTCCCCCTGGCGCACCGAGAGGCGGTCAATGGGGATGTGGAGGCGATCGCTCCGTAAAATCACTCGTTCTAGCCGCAGCGCTAGGGCTTCACGGGTTGTCTCCGGTTTAATGGGAGGGGCTAGTTGGCGGCCAAAGATGAGGTCAATCAGTTGGGCATCACTCGCCGGAATCTCAAGGTTGCCCACCACCCGCCCCTGCCGCATGACTGTGACGCGATCGCACAATTCATTCACATCGCCTAGCTTGTGTGATACAAAGATCACTGACTTGCCTTGGCTGGCCAACTGTCGAGCCGCTGCAAACAAGGCCTGCTTTTGGGCAGCAGAGATACCAGTCGTTGGCTCATCGAGGATCAGCGTGTTAACTCCTAGGGATAACAGTCGCAGGATCTCGACCTGCTGCCGCTCGCCTACGGTGAGATCACCCAACGGTGCATGGATGTCCAAGTCGAACCCAAACTGGTCGGCAAGCTGGCGAAACTGGCGCACCACTTGCCGCCGATTGATCAACCATCGTCCTGCTCGCCCTACCATGAAATTATCGAGTACCGTCAGGGGCGGAAAGTCGAGTGGATCCTGGTGGAGCATCCCGATTCCCAGTCGCATTGCATCAGCAGGGGTGAGGATTTCGACAGCCTGACCATTCAGCAACACCGTCCCCGCATCGCGGCTCAAAAAGCCACTCAGAATTTTGACCAGCGTACTTTTGCCCGCCCCATTCTCACCCAGCAGGCCGTGGATTGTGCCGGCTTCAACTCGCAGCGACACATCATCGTTAGCATGGACGTTGCCAAAGCGTTTGGAAATATGTTGAAGTTCAACCTGCATCGCCCTCAAAAAAATTGGTGTGGTGATTAGGAAGTCCTAATCACCACTAAGACTGGACATATCACTGCCCTACTGGCTAGGGCCTTCCATTCCCTGCAACAGTTGGGGAAGGTACCAGATCTGCTGGTCTGTTGCTGTTTCCCCTGCCTTTAGGTAAGGGGTGCCATCCTGAAAGTTGAGTGGGCCGGTGAAAAGGTTGATGCTGCCGTCCCCCATCCCTTTAATCAATTGGTCGATGTACTGCTTTTTGTCGCCCAGCGCTTTGCCTGGCAGGAAGCCAATCATCGAGGTTTGCGGATTGTTGATATCAGACCAGTTGGGGGCTAGCCAGACAAACTGGTTGGGCATTGTGCCAGCCATTGCCTTCTGGATTGCTTCGCCGTAGGGCACATTCCAGTTGTAGTAGGGCACTCCCAAACAAATATCAGGAGCTAGGTCACAGCCATTCTTATAGTCGTAGTGCACAAACTTCACTGGTTTCCCGGCTGCGGCAGCCTTCTTGCCCTGCACCGCGGCCTCAGGGGTGTCGATGCCCGACATCACGACATCGTAGCCGCCATTGTAGAAATCATCGGCAACTTTGGTTGGATCGAGGGTTTTGCCGGGAATGTTGAACCAGAAGCCAATCCAGGTCACTTTGAACTCTAGGTCATCGGGGTTGCGGTTGAGGTAGTTCTCCCAGCAGTAGCGAGCGCCCAGATAGGCTGCGGAAGCATAGCGGCGGGTTTCATCGTTGATCAACGCTCCCAGGTAGCCAATCTTCCCGGTTTCAGTGCCCAGGGCGGCAGCACAGCCGGCCATCATCTTGCCGTATTCCATGCGGGCCATAATGTTGCCTAGGTTGGGCTGGTTCTTGAAGTTCTTGCCTTCTTTCCAGGCGTAGTCTCCCGATGCGTGAATGATGGCTATGTCGGGGTGCTTCTTGGCGGTTTCCAGGGCATCGTCTTTAAAGTCATCGGAGTTAAAGATGACCAGCTTCGCGCCTTTGGCAATCAGGTCATCGGCAACTTGGGCACCCGTGACGTTGGGACGGTCGGCAGGGTTGACCTTATCGATATATTCAAACTTGACGTTGGGCATCTGCTGCACCACAGCCTGCATCCCTTCGTAGTGGGACTGGTTCCACCCGGCATCATTCTTTGGTCCTACCAAGACCATGCCCACGATAAAGGGTTCTCCGGTGGTTGCAGTGGTGCCAGCAGGCGACTCACCCGCCGTGGGGGAAGTGGTGTTAGCCGTTGGGGTCGATGTTGCACAACCGCCCGCCAGCATTCCCAGTAAAAGCGCTGACCAGAGAATGCGCGATCGCCCTAACAAGGGAAACGCTGCCAATGGTGATTTTCCCAAAAAATTCATAGTGAGCACGATGAGTTAATCTGAGACGTTTACAGGTTTCAGTAGAGCACAAATTCCTTGGCTGCACAGTCACGCCGATGCAACCATCGGGGAGCACGCGGCTAAGCCAAGTGATTGCTGCTGAGGTCGGCAAGGGGGAATGGTCAAAGTAGCGTCTTCTTCACTAAAAGCGATCGCCCACTTGCAGAATGTATCTTATTTAACTATCTTGTTTAACTCAATCATGTGAATTCGGGATCAGCTGAAACCCTTGCTGTTCCGTGCGGGACGCGCACAGAACAGGGAGGATTTTAGGACACCGCACGGTGTCCTAAAATCCTCTTCACCCGAACTATAGCGCTACACGCATAGGTTAGGACAACGCTTTTTACAGCATGAGCGCGTAGCGCCACAACGTTCATTGAACGTAAATGCGACACGCCTCAGACGAGAAGCTTGCGATAGCCAAAAACAAAGCCCTTAGCCACCGCGAACGCCCATTGAATTTGCAGCCAATGCAACCTTGGCTGAGGCCTGGACAACTTGTAGGTCTCAGCCAAGGTTCAACCTACTTGAGGCTTATGCTGTGGCTAACACCCGAGCGGCAGCAGCCACCCCAGCACCGGGAGCCGTGTGCTCGAAGCCAAGTTCCTGGAGCGTGGCTTCCAACGCACTGACCGCACTCAGGATGTCGCGATCGCACACGAAGCCTAAATGTCCCACCCGGAAGATTTGCCCCTTGAGGTGGTCCTGCCCGCCTGCGAGAGCGATGTCGTAGCGCTTTTTCATGACGCTGCGAATTTGTTCAGCATCCACTCCAACGGGGGCAACCGAGGTAATGGCCGGGCTAGCGTTCGTGTCAGGGGCAAACAGGGGCAGACCAATGGCCTTCATGGCCGCGCGAGTCGCTTCAGTGTGGCGGCGGTGGCGATTAAAAATGTTTTCCAGTCCTTCTGCCTGCATCATTTCCATTGCCACCTGGAGGCCAAAGAACATATTGACCGGCGGGGTAAACGGAGTCGTATTCTTGGCGGCATCCTTACGGTACTTGCCCAGATCCAAGTAGAAGCGGGGGCAGGTTGCTGTAGCGTAGGCTTCCCAGGCTTTGGGGCTGACCGCCACAAAACCGAGACCAGGAGGCAACATAAAGCCCTTCTGCGAGCCTGAGGCCACCACATCCAGTCCCCACTGATCCACAGGCACATTAGCAGCCCCCAAACTAGTCACAGAATCGACAATGATTAGCGCTTTTTCGTGGGCCTTGACGTAGCGATTAATCGTCTCTAGGTCATTCAGCACCCCAGTTGAGGTCTCACTATGGGTGACGATAACTGCCTTAATTTGCTTTTGGGTGTCGGCTTCGAGGCGATCGCGGAAGGCTTCTGGGTCAAGTGCTTTGCCCCACTCAGCAGTAATTTGTTCGACCTGCATCCCATAGGCTGCGCACACCTTTGCCCAGCGTTCGCCAAACTTGCCGTTGTTGCCCACCAAGACGCGATCGCCCGGACTCAGGAAATTAATAATTCCAGCTTCGACGGCTCCAGTCCCACTGGCCGCCAGGATCAGCACATCGTTTTGCGTCTGAAACAACCACTTCAGTCCGGCTGTTACTGCCGCCATGATTTTACTAAAGTCACCGCTGCGATGCCCGATGGGATGTTGTGCCATCGCCAACAGTACCTTCTCTGGGACAGGAGTTGGCCCAGGAATCATGAGCATCAATTTATTGTCCATCGGTCTATCCTACCTATCAAGAAAAACTATGCTGAGCGGCGTCAGATCCAGAATGCCACAAGAGAGGGATCCCAGTTCGAGATCCACAAAATTTCTGAAGAAGGACTGCTAGCGACGATGGCTGCGTCGCCACAACAGAAAGTCTGGCACATCCCAGGGCTGGTTCAGCGGGGTGTCAGATGCTGTAGAACTGGCTTCGGCCACCGCAGCCGAGGCTAGACTCAGCAGATCCAGCAACTCAACAAGGGCGGCCTGCAGAGCAGAATTCGCTGGGGCGATCGCCAGCAACGCTTCCCGCGGTAGGCGTTCCTGCAGCTGCGCCAACCGTCGCAGGCTATTGCAGTAGCGGTCTTTCCAGTGTTGGACAGCAGTTTCATACTCCGAGGCTTGCCGCACCTGGAGCAAAATTTGCTCCTGCATTTCGGCGATCTGCTGCTCCAGTTCGGCAATCCGACTGCGGTAGCGATCGCCTGCCGCTGCCAACTCCTGATGTCCCTGCTGCCACACGGCCTGGAGGCGTACCTGCCGGGCCAGTTCGATCTCCAGTTCTTCCACCTTGGTCTGCGCCTTAGCTAGGTCTTGCCCTAGGGTGGCAATCGCCAGATTAGGTTGCCGTAGGGCGACTGCCTGTTTCTGGGCTGACCGCGCCTCTGCCCTTGCCTCCAGCGACTTTGCTTCTAGCGCCGCCTGCTGCATCTGAACTTCCTCTTCCAGGTCTGTAATCCGGGCTTCGGCTTGCTTCAGCATCAGCGTCAGATCGTCCACCTGACTCTGAGCAATCTCCAGACGCTTTTGCAACTGGGCCGCTAATGCCTTTGCAGTTTGGGCTTCAGTCGCCCAGTTGACCTGGGGCTGAACCTGTTCAACTGGCCCGTTCTCCAGGGAGAGGGGAGCGGTCTGGTTTGCTGCCAGGTAGGAGCGTAGTTGTTCCAGTTCAGCCTGTTGCACCTGCACCAGAGACTCCGCCGCCACCAACTGAGCCTGCACCATGCGGTCGCGGGCCTCGGCCTCCAGTAATTGAGTCCGCAACTGTTCCTGCTGCTGTTTCAGTCGCAGTTTCAGACGGGCGATCGCCTGTTGCTGCACACTGGCGAACTGCTCCGTCGCCACCAGTTGAGTTTCTAGCAATTCCTGATCCTGCACCCGCTGGCGCATTTCCTCCATACAGATTAACGCCTGGTCGAGTGCTCGTTCGAGTTGATAGATGCGGCTGTGCGGCTCCTGGCTCGGGGCCTTCCCCGACCAGGAAGCGGAAATAGTGTGGGAACTGGTGGGTTGGGAAAAACTTTGGACCATGGCTGTAGAGCCACCGGAGGGGGCTGTCTCCTCCAGACTTGAGGATGGCGAAAGAGCACGCGGGGAAAAATCAGGGGCACCGACTGAGATCGCCGACGCAGAGCGATCGCCCCTATCTTTCTCCTGTGCCTTGCCCCAAGCAACCTCCGCTGCCCCCTCAAAAAAGGCCAGAGTTAGTTGGATCGCTGTGGGATCAATGGGCGTGTCAACGTAGGTCAAATCCGGTTGCAGCACACAAAGCCTCCCACCGTTCCTCTTCACAAGGAAGCTCAAGTGGGCAGATCCCTGCTACCCAACCTGAGTCACTCAAAACCTTGGATCTTAGTCTACCGAATGCACTTGAGAGATGGGAGCTTTCTGCTAAGGAATGTAATGTCTCCTCAACGTCAGTGCTGGTTAATCGGGTTTTGGGTCACCGCGCCGGGCGCGGTGACCCAAAACCCTTGCTTTGCCGTGCGCGTCGCGCACGGCAAAGCAAGGGTTTCAGCTTATCCTGAATTCACGTTCCTCAGGCAATGCTGGAGCCAGTCAGCCCTAGTGCCTTACATGGTGCTACGCGCTCATGATGTAAGAAGCGTTTTATGGGAAACCCCGCGCAGCGGGGGTTTCCCATAAAACGCTTTGTCCTAACCTATGCGCGTAGTGTGATATGGGAGCGGGACTGCACTCAATCAACGGGCACAGCGCTGAAGATGACCATGGCCATCCGAGCAGTGGCTCTGAGTCTGGCAAAGCCGTAGAACCGGCATCAGGAAGACTTCAGAATATCAGAGATAGGGAGTTCTGCAGCTACCGTATTCAGCGACCAGCGATAGTCCACTGGGATATTCTGACGCTGACAGGTTTCCTCAATCTGCTTCTGCTGTGAGAGTGCTTTTCTTAGGGTAATGACCAGTTCGTGGACTTGTGCCCGTTGAGGCAAGGTGTGTTGTACGGCAGAGAGGGTCTGTCGCTCCAACAGCTGGAGCAGTAATTCGTAGTGGACGTGAGAAGGTAGAGGAATTGGCTCCATGAATGCTGAACTCATCTAAGCGGGCAGCAACACTAAAGCGAAATGAATGGATCATTTCACCCAGATCTTGGTGGAAATCGGGCTGGATGCGTCTTCGCAAAAATCTTTGACGTTTCCAGCAGTACGGTACATAGACAGTGCTCAGACGCGAAACAGGTCGGCGATCGCCTGCCCCGGATCAGGCTGTTTAACCAGAGACTCTCCAATTAAAACAGCGTCTGCCCCGGCCCTTTGCACTCGCTCAAGGTCGGTAGAACCATGCAAACCCGACTCGCTTACTACTAGGATGCCGCGATCTCGGAGTTCCCGACCAGACTTCATCAAAATTTCTTCCGTAGTTGCCAGATCTACGGAGAAGTCCTGCAGATTGCGGTTGTTGATCCCCACCAGTTGCACTTGCTCCAAACTCAACACCCGATCCATTTCAGCTTGGGTGTGGACTTCGATCAGAGCGGTCATGCCCAGCCCCCGCACTATTTTGAGGAAGTAGCCCAAGTCCTTGTCAGACAGGATCGCTGTAATCAGCAGCACCGCATCGGCTCCGTTCGTCCGTGCCAGATAGATCTGGTAGGGATAAATGATGAAATCCTTACACAACAGCGGAAGGTCAACCACCCTGCGAATTTGTCGCAGATAGTCAAAACTACCCTGAAAAAATTTCTGGTCCGTTAACACTGAGATGCAGGCCGCACCCGCCTGGGCGTAGGACTGGGCGATCGCCACGGGGTTGAAATCTGCTCGAATTACGCCTTTGCTGGGGGAGGCTTTTTTGATCTCAGCAATCAGCGCGGGTTGAGTCTTACCCTGCCTGAGGGCAGCAGCAAAGTCCTGCGGCGGTGGCAGGTCCCGCACCTGCTTCTGCAATTCCAGCAGCGGCACTTGCTCCCGCATTCGATCGACTTCAGTTTCCTTGTGCCAAACGATCTCCTCCAGGATGTGCTGGGGTTTTGCATCAGGGGTTTCAACCAGATAGTGCACGCTTTCAACTGCAACAGGACGATTGAGCGGAGTACGACGGATTTGCATGAGGGTCTTCACAGAGGATAGGGAATAGGCATGAACTAAGCACTGGTACGAGCAGAACCACAGAGACCCACAGAGACCCATTGGCCTAGCTTGCTCAGAGAGCATAGGGCAGCCAGAACGCACCTTTTGTTCTGAGTGTCTTGGTGGTTATTTCCACAGGGGATTGCATCCTCAATCCTGGGAATCCCTGGGGATCAGTGGACACCTGCGGCCTTCTTGAAAGCTTCGTCCAGCACCTCAGAAAGAGTAGGGTGGGTATGCACCAGGAAGGCCAAGTCATGTACTGATTTGCGCTGAGCGATCGCATTGGCAGCTTCCTGGATCAAATCAGCAGCGTGTAGCCCAATGATGTGTGCCCCTAATAATTCTCCCGTATCTTTCCGGAAGATCACCTTGGCCAGTCCATCGGTTTCTCCTTCGGCCAGTGCTTTTGAGTTGCCCTTGAAGTAAGAACGCACTGCTGCCACTTCAAAGCCTTCGGCCTTTGCCAGTTCCTTTGCCGCAGGTTCCGTCAGACCCACAAAACTCACTTCGGGATGGGTAAAGGCCGCCGCCGGAATGCTGCGGTAGTCCACCGTGCGGGTGCGACCACACATATTTTCCACAGCGATGATCCCCTGAGCCGAGGCCGCATGGGCTAGCATCATCTTGCCCGTAGCATCTCCAATTGCCCAGAGGTGGGGTACAGCCTCCCCATCTCGCAGCACGGCCATTTGGTCGTTAACCGGAATGAAGCCGCGCCGATCCAATTCGACACCCACCGCTTCTAATCCTAAATTCTGGGTTGCGGGGATACGTCCGGTGGCCACTAGGCAGGCATCCACCTCCAGCACTTCCACGACTTCTTTGGTTTTGGCATCAGCCAGTTCGATCACCACAGGCGATCCCGGCGTCACCTTCTTAGCCAGCAGACCCACACGGGTATCAATGTCTCGCGGTTCAATCAACACTCGCTGAGCGATCTTGGCAATGTCGGGGTCAAAACCGGGCATGAGTTGGTCGAGGGCTTCCACCATAGTCACTTCGCTGCCCAGGGCTGTATAAATATCGGCAAATTCCAAGCCGATGTAACCACTGCCAATCACCGCCACCCAGTTAGGGACAGACTCTAGCTTAATGGCATCGTCACTGGTAAAAACGGTCTTGCCATCCAGTTGCACCCCTGGTGGCACAAAGGGAACGGACCCCGGCGCGAGAATAATTTCCTCAGCTGTAAGGGTTTTCTCGCCTTCTGGGCTAGTGACCAAAACTTTTTGAGGACCAGCGATTTTGCCATGTCCCTGGATGACGGTCACGCCCAACCGCTTGAGGCTGTTGGTCAGATCGCCCCGAATTTTATCCACTAGGTTTTTGGCATGGTCGGCGATCGCCTGCCGGTCAAAACTAACCCGTTCTAGTTGGATGCCTAGGTGCTTGAGGTGGTGGGCATCCCGCAATTCCCGCACCCGCCCCGATGCAGCCAACAATGCCTTCGATGGAATACAGCCTCGGTTTACACAGGTGCCTCCCATGTCTGCCCCTTCCACAATGGCAGTCTTGAGACCGCAACTGACGGCGTGCAGGGCAGCCCCGTGCCCTCCCACCCCAGCACCAATAATCACCAGGTCGTAATCAAATGCAGCGCTCACTTCGCTTCTCCATCGGGGATTGCCCGTAAATCATTCCGGCTGAAACTTCGCCAGTTTTATTGTCAGTGCAGGAGTGCCACTTCGACAACACTCCTGACCCCCTTCCCTGGCAATTCTCAGTATGAATACTATGGCGCTATGCGCTCATGATGTAAAACGCGTTTTGTGAGAAACCACGTGCCGCCCAGTTTCCCGCAAACAGCGTTGTCCTAACCTAGGCGTGTAGCGCTATGCGAAGTCGGAGGGTGTAGTGACGTCTGGTGTGGTGTTAGCTTGCCCGTGGTGGGCCAACACCACACTAGAAGCCTAAGATGAAAATTGCTGACACGTTTCCTGGTAATTCCCATTGTCGGTTGTTAAAATGCATCGGGGTTTGGCCCTCAGGTTGCCCAGGATGGAAGTGCTTTCAGTTTGAGAATGCAGCATTTGAGAATTCAGCAATTCTCCGGACGCAAACCACTATTGAAGCGGGGCACTCTGGAAGAAGGTTCAGGAACCTAACGTAAATAATATGTTTCCATAAGTTGTGTCTCTTGGCTTGGGAGAAGGGGTTACTGGGTGGCTCCCCTGTCTGTGAGGTCACCACCTAGTTTTTCAGACGTTTGAGATAAGGAGTCAGGCGTAATGAACCAGAGCCATCACGAGCTACGACGGGCGGCGGCCCGCGCGTTCATGGAATCGCTTGACCAGTTAGGCACCCGCTTGGCCGCGGAGGGTGCTGAGGGGGGTGTAGTGCCTACCCGCGAAAAACTAGATACCCAACGCACGAGGTATCTTGTTCGTGAACTGGAAGATGCCGTGGCTGATATTGAACGGTTTACCCAACAGCAGGAATAGTTTCAAGTACAACATCCAAGTACAACATCTAAGTGCAACATCAGGTAAGTGCAACATCAGGCACGATAGGTGCGTTGCCGCTGTGCTTCATAGAGGATGAGAGCAGTGGCGATCGCCACATTCAACGATTCCACCCCAGCCGCTAGGGGAATCCTCACCGCCATATCGGCGATCGCTGCCAGCTCAGGCGACAACCCAGATCCCTCATTACCCATCAAGAGTAAGCTTGGTTTGGTCAGGTCAGCTTCCCAGTAAGTTTGAGGGGCCGTCGGGAGGGTAGCAATGATCTGAACGCCTACTGCGTGGTAGTGCTGGACTGTGCTCGGTAAATCAGCACTGACGGCCATCGGTAGGCGAAACCATTGCCCAGCAGAGGCCCGCAGCGCTTTAGGGTGATCCAGATCTACACTATCGGCACTGAGCCATAGTCCATCAACCCCAGCCGCCGCCGCAGTGCGAATAATTGTCCCTAGGTTGCCTGGGTCTTGTAGGGTTTCTAGGGCTAGCCCCAGCGTGAGAGGACGGTCAAATAGGAGCGTAGGAGCAGGCCGGGGGGCAGTGGCCACGATGCCGTCGGGGTGGACTGTGGTGGCGATCGCCGCCAACACTGCCTCACTGACTAGTTCCAGTCGTTCGGCCTGCTGAGCCAGATGTTTCCATAGCCTGGGATGGCTTGCCTGCCAGTCTGGTGTGCAGCACACTACCGATAGGGGGTAGTGGACGGCACAGGCTTCTTCGATCAGATGCGTCCCTTCTAGCAAAAACCGTCCCTGGTCATGCCGTTCCTTAGAGCGATGGAGCTTACGCAACTGTTTGATCAGAGGATTTTGGAGACTGGTGAGCATGGTCGAGGGAGGGCCTAGGTCAGGTGAAGGAACTGCTGGGGATTGCCCTGACCACCGATCTCAGTAGATCACAAAAGTTGCTGCAAGCCAAGAGAAAAAGCACGCTTCACCCTTTTTCTCTTGGTTTTGGATTGATCACGAATTGCGTTACTTGCAAAACTAGTTCTAGAACCTTACTAAGGGTTTAGCATGCATCCAGACCATGATTAATCTGAAATATTAATATTTTGTTACCTTTCAAGGCTTAACGATAAAAAATCTTTAAGAAGAGGATTTTTCTCGAGCTCTACCCGTGCTGTGAAGGGGGAGCCTTTGCTGGCAAACCATGATTCCCACCTCAGCTCGGGTTAGACGGGTTTTGGGGTACCGCGCCCACGCGGCGCCCCAAAACCCTCAACTTTTTGTGTGCGACACGCACGAAAAATGAGGGTTTCAGCGTATTCTGAATTCGTGTCATGCCCTGGAAAATAGCTGGAGACGTGATTCCCAAAATGCAGTGCCAAAACGCAGAAGGGCAATACTGTACAACTGCGATATCGCCCCTCTGCTGCACTCGTAAGCAACATGAATTGACTCAACCCATGCGGAACCCGGGACTTGAACCCGGAAGTCTTTGCAGACACTAGAACCTGAATCTAGCGCGTCTACCAATTCCGCCAGTTCCGCGAATTGCGAATTAACTCTGCAGTCTTCCATCATGCAACAAATTCGCACGTTCGTCAACCCGCTTGGTTGTTCCCCCATCGCCACTGACCACGAAAAAGTTGCGATTGAGGGCAATCTTTGGACAGGTTCACGCTAGACATTATCGAACTTTTCGGTAGAATCTAGACCAATTCATTCACGTTTGGATATTTTTTTCCGAATCACGAATGCCACACGGATCTGCGTCTTTTCGATATGGGGGGGCACGCTATCACTCCACAACGCTAAGACGCATAACCACTAAGAGCATCGGGTTTCGGCATAATTCTCCCAGACGAGATGGCAAGCTTGTAAGATACATTGGCGCGTTTTGGAGGACAGACCTATTACTCTCTCAATCAGTACATCAAATCTGGGTGATGCTTCAGCACAGAAACACTCTGTCCTGCAAATTCAGGGTGGCTATTCCCTGGATGGGCATGTCAGAATTAGCGGGGCCAAAAATTCTGCGCTGGTGATTATGGCAGGGGTGCTGCTTTGTCCTGGCCACTGTCGTCTCCGAAACGTCCCATCGCTGCTGGATGTTGAGCGCATGGGCGAGATTTTGAAAGCGCTCGGGGTCAAGCTGACGCGAGCGGGCGACATTCTCGATATCGATGCCCGTCACATCAGCCAGTCCAGAGCACCTTACGAATTGGTCAGTCAGCTACGAGCTAGCTTCTTTGCCATCGGGCCGCTGCTCGCACGGTTAGGCGTGGCCCGCATTCCGCTGCCGGGTGGTTGCGCCATCGGCGCACGACCTGTTGACCTGCATGTGCGCGGTCTACAAGCGATGGGGGCAGAGGTGTTAATTGAGCATGGCACTGTGCATGCCAGCATTCCTGGAGTCAGTAAGCGGCTGAAGGGAGCACGCATTTATCTGGACTACCCCAGTGTGGGCGCAACCGAAACCCTGATGATGGCGGCGACCTTGGCAGAGGGGGAAACGATTTTGGAGAATGCCGCTCAAGAGCCTGAGGTTGTTGACTTGGCAAACTTTTGTCGAGCTATGGGGGCGCGGATTCGTGGTGCTGGGACGAATACGATTGTGATCTCCGGAGTCCCCCGCTTGCACTCCACCGACTACAGCATCATCCCCGATCGAATTGAGGCGGGGACATTCCTGGTGGCAGGCGCGATTACCCGGTCTGTTCTCACTCTGTCTCCTGTGGTGCCGGAGCATCTGGCTCCCGTTATCGCTAAACTGCGGGAAATTGGGGCTGATGTGGTTCAGGAAGGTCCAAATCGGCTGCGGATTCTGCCGAGCGATCGCCACGTTGCGACGGATATTGAAACCTTGCCCTACCCCGGTTTTCCTACTGACATGCAGGCTCAGTTTATGGCGCTGTTGACCCTCAGTGAGGGAGACAGCATCATTACCGAAACCGTATTTGAAAACCGTCTACAGCATGTGGCAGAACTCAATCGCATGGGGGCAGACATTCGGGTGAAGGGGCACAATGCGATTATTCGCGGTGTCCCAGTGTTGTCGGGAGCGCCTGTGGTAGCGAGTGATCTGCGTGCTTCGGCAGCCCTTGTACTGGCGGGATTGGCTGCCGGGGGCGTCACCACCATCCAAGGGTTGCACCACCTAGATCGGGGGTACGACAATCTGGAGGGTAAGTTGCTGGGGGTTGGTGCCCGTCTGCAACGAGTCCAGGTGGATGGAGCGATCGCCTCCGATTTCGAAAAGTTAGTCCCCTTACTAGGGCAGCACTACCGTTCCTAAAGGCTGCAATAGCCGCTTCTGAGGGATGCGATCACTGCCATTTGGGGAGTGCCATGCCGTGCATAGCATACCTCAGATGACAGTTTTGCATGGGGGATGTAATGCCTATGCCCACGAAAAGCCGTGCATTGAACGCTGTGGCGCTACCCGCTCATGCTGTAAAAACCGTGAATTCTGAATAAGCTGAAACCCTTGATTGTCTGTGCGCGACATGCACGAAAAATCAAGGGTATTGGGGCGCTGCGCTCAGCGCGGTGCCCCAAAACCTTCTTAACCCGAACTGACGTTAATGCTTAAGTGCTACAAAACGGGCTGGGAAGTAGATTTTGACCATCGTTGTATTGAGATCAGGCATCGCAGGGAATACTAGAAGTCAAGGAGGATGACATTGAGAGCAGGTCACCTTTGCAGGCCCTCATCCCCTAGCCCTGCTCCCAAGTTGGGAGCAGGGGAGCCGAGCCTCTCAAAGTCCCTCTCCCAACTTGGAAGAGGGGGCTGGGGTGAGGGCAAACGTGACATGCGCCCGATGACATTTCCTAGCGCTGCTTATTGGTCGCGTTTCTTCGAGACAACGCGCTAGGCAGGTCTCTGGGCCAGGTGCACCTAAAACATCCAAAACTAGGGAAAAACGCGCGCGATGCGCGCGTTTTTCCCTAGTTTTGGATAAATCTGTGATTTACTAAGATCGATTAACCTATAGGTGATTCATGGTTCATAGTCAGCAGGTGTCTCAAAAATGACCTGAGGGTAACGTGGACAATTGTGTTTACTCGTTGGCGGGGTGCGATCTTCAACATTATTTGGGCACCTAGGCGTGCTCTGAGGCTTGACTTTTGAGAGCCAATCATTGCAGGATTGCCATAAATCTTTAACTTAAGTTGGTCTGTCGAAAATTTCCTGGACTTTGCAGAAAAATCCATCTCGACATTCTCTAGTGCAAACTGCCAGTTGATCCTGAGTCAAGCTCTCAATATGGCGAAATGGCGAAAAAAATTAACCGTTTGAACCCTCTTCTTCTGAGGTCTAAAAAGTTCTCCTTCAAGCGGATGGGTTCGATTCGGGTTTGGCGTTTCACGTTCTGATAGGTCTTGTTCTGATGGGTGTTTTGGCCTTATTCCAGGGTTGGGTCGGAGGGCCTATTGCGATCGCCCAAACGCCAAGAAATGCGGAATTACTGGCTGCATCTTTCCCCGCACCCGAGTGTTCTAGTGGGCTGGGGTGGATTGCTGTGGCGATCGCCTTTGCATTGGGTGGGTTAGCCCACTATGGACTAGTGTCTTGGGGGCAGCGCCACCGCCGTTTTAGGCAGCGATGCCCCCAAGACACACCACCGTCCATTCCTCTATTCCCTATCCCTGATCGAGTCAGACCAAATGAGCCGACTCCTATAACACCAACGCCTCAGATCCCTCTAGCGGTAATCGTTGACCAGGCGATCGCTGCGTTGGCAAGCTTCAAACTCACCAGTCCCGATAGCTGGATCTGCCAGTATCGCTCTGCTGGGTGCGAACGGGTGTTTGGTTACAGTGCCGCTGAGATGATAGCCGATCCAACCCTGTGGCAGCGCTGTTTGATGCCTGAAGATTGGCAGGCTTGGCGACGTTTGCAGCAGCAAATTGCGGCTCAAGTTCAGGCAGAGATATCCACGCCTACAGAGGGCCCCTCTAGAGAGGGTGATAGAGGGGGCGATCCTTCCTTTGAATACCAAATTGAATACCGCTTCCGTCATCGAGACGGTTCTCTCCGTTGGATCCTTGAAACCCTCAGTGTCTATCAAGAGGAGCAACGCGACTACAGCGATCCGCCCCAGGCGTGGTTCGTGACGGCATTAAGTATTGACATTACCCAACGGAAACAGACTGAGGCGACCTTGCTCGAAAACGAAGAGCGGTTCCGTTCTATTTTTGAAAGTGCTGGCATTGGGGTAATGCTGACAGGCACTAATCGCATTCCGATACAGACTAACCCAGCAGTTCAGGCATTACTGGGCTATAGTGATGCAGAACTGTGTCAAATGCCTTTTACACAGTACACACACCCCGATGACATCGCCATAGATGTGACGCTGAATGAAGAACTGATCACAGGTCAGCGCACGTCTTACCAGATTGAAAAACGCTACATCCATAAACAGGGCAGTCTCATCTGGGCTAGGTTGACGGTTTCTGCCGTGCGGGGAGCAACAGGGGTCATACAGTTTACCTTAGCAATGATCCAGGACATCACAGCCCAGCGGCAAGCCGAAGCTCAACTCCAGGCTGCCAATGCTGAAATGCGTGCCCTATTTGCGGCGATGAACGACCTGATTTTTGTTTACGACCGCAACGGGCGTAACTTACGAACCCTATCTGCCAATGAACGGTTACTGTACCGATCCGTCGAAGAGAAAACCGGAAAAACCCTCCATGAAATCTTTAGTCCCAACTTGGCAGACAAGTTTCTGGGATACATCCACCAAGCCCTGAATACTCAACAGACGGTACGGGCTGAGTACTGTTTGCCCATTGCTGGAGAGGAGGTTTGGTCTGATGCGGTGCTATCACCGATTGACTCCAATACGGTGATCTGGGCCATTCGTGACATCACTCAACGGAAAAAATTTGAAGCCGCGCTGCTAGAACGAGAACGGTATCTGGCTGCGCTGGTTGAGGTGCAGCAATACCTACTCGATTTAGAAGACAACCAGCCCGACCCCCACCAACCGATTCTGGAGTTATTAGGACGAGTCTCCGGCGCGTCTCGGGCCTACATATTTGAGAACCATCTCAATTCAGCGGGCGAACTACTCACCAGTCAGCGCTCAGAGTGGTGTGCAGACGGTGTTTCGCCTCAGATTGGGAACCCTGACTTACAAAATATGCCAGTTGCTCGGGTGATCCCTCACTGGACAGAACTGTTTTCTCGAGGAGAAGTGGTTGCCGGAAATATCAGCAGCTTCCCTGATGCAGAACGGTCTATCTTAGAGCCACGGGAGATCAAATCCATCCTCTTGCTGCCCCTGATGGTGAATGGGCAGTGGTTTGGATTGATTGGTTTTGACAATTGCTACGAGGAAAAAGTTTGGGACGCTTCGGAAATCTATCTGTTGCAGGCGGCAGCAGCAGCGATCGCCCTGTCCTACGAGCGTCGTTTGGTTAACCGCGAACTGCGGACCACCAACGCCGAACTCAATGCTCTGTTTAATGCCATGGATGAACTGATCCTCGTCTTAGATGCCGAGGGTCGTCATCTTAAGGTGCGGGGTGCTAACTTTCAGCTCCTCTACAAACCATACGAGGAGCGTCTAGGCCGCACATTACATGAAATATTTCCGCAAGCCCAAGCAGATTGGTTTTTGCAACAAGTCCACACCGTTTTGCAAACCAAACAAACTATGCATGTGGAATACAGTCTGACGCTTGAGCATGGGGAAGAAGTCTGGTCTGATGCTAGTATCTCCTACATTGATGCCAATACTGTCATTTGGGCAGTGCGCGATATTACCGAACGGAAGCGGGCCGAGGAAGTCATCCGCCAGAGCGAAGCTCGCTTCCAGCGGTTAGCCGCTAACCTGCCAGGGGTCATTTACCGTTATCTGTTACGGGCTGATGGGTCAGAGGCGATGACCTATGTGAGTCCTGCGTCTCAGTCAGTCTACGAGCTGTCTCCCGAAGCCATCCAGGACGACTTGTCCCTCGTCTGGCAGATGATCCATCCTGACGATCGCCCCCAGCTACAGGCGGCGATCGCCGAGTCTGCCACAACCCTACAGCCCTTCTTTTGGGAAGGACGGATCATCACTCCCTCTGGTCAGATGAAGTGGATCCGCAGCAACTTCCGTCCAGAGCGCCAGGAGAATGGGGACATTATTTGGGACGGCCTCACTATCGATGTGAGCGATCGCAAGCAGGCAGAGTTTGCCCTGCAAAGACAGGCCGAGCGAGAACGCCTCATGACCCAGGTGACTCAACGCATCCGCCAAACCCTCGACTTGGAGGAAATTTTGGTGACGACGGTGGCCGAGGTACGCCAATTCCTCCAGGCCGACCGTGTGCTCATCTATCAGTTCAATCCTGACTGGAGTGGTCACTTTGTGGCGGAATCCGTGGCACCTGGATGGACGCCCGTGCTGCCGCTGGCACCAGGCGAGCAGCAGTTTTATCAAAGCACGGTTGATCAAGACACCTGTCGGGTACAGCAGCAGGCAAAGAGGTGCGATCGCTCGACGCCCCGCTCGCTCGAAAACTACATTAAGGACACCTATTTGCAGCAACACCAGGGTGGTAGTTATGCCACAGGTATGTCCTACTTCTGTGTGGAGGATATTTATCAGCAGGGATTTAGTGACTGCTACCTGCAACTGTTAGAACGCTTCCAAGCCAAAGCATACATTACGGTTCCCATCTTTCAAAACACCATACATGGCCATATCCTCTGGGGGCTAATGGGGACCTATCAAAACACAGGCACTCGGTCTTGGCAGGAGGATGAGATCAAGTTTGTTGTCAATATTGCGACTCAACTTGGGGTTGCACTGCAGCAGGCTGAGTTACTCGCTCAAACGCTGCAACAATCAACAGAACTCAAATACGCCAAAGAAGCAGCTGATGCGGCAAACCGCGCTAAGAGCCTCTTCCTTGCCAGCATGAGCCATGAACTGCGGACCCCCCTCAATGCCATTCTGGGTTTCACCCAACTGATGGTAAACGACCAGAGTATGACGCCGAGCCAGCAAGAAAACCTGACCATCATTAATCGCAGTGGGGAACACCTACTAGGCTTGATCAATGATGTTTTGGATATGTCAAAAATTGAGGCTGGCAAGATCGACTTGGTTGAAAAACAGGTCGATCTCGATGACCTGCTGAATGGTTTGTATGAGACGTTCTACTTCCGAGCCAATGCCAAAGGGATTGCCCTAATCTTAGAGCGATCGCCCCATCTGCCGCATTACATTCAAATCGACGACGGCAAGCTTCGCCAAATCCTCTCCAACCTGCTCAGCAATGCGATTAAGTTTACTGAGGTGGGACAGGTGCGATTCACAGTCGGCACTTTGGACCGGGAACCCCTCTGGAAAGGAGCGATCGCCTCAGCTCCTGCCCCTGTTGAGGATAAAGATGATAGAAACGGTTCGCAGGAGCCTCATACTGACCACGCCTCTGCCTCGCTCCAGTCCATCACCACCCTCTTCTTCAGCATTGAAGACACAGGCCCCGGCATCGCCAAGGCCGAACTCGATACCCTGTTCACCCCTTTTATGCAGACGGAAACAGGGCTGCGATCCCAGCAGGGCACTGGACTAGGGCTTTCGATCGCAAAACGATTAGTACAATTTCTGGGCGGTGAAATTGGTGTGCAGAGCGAACTGGGCCGGGGAACTCTGTTTTGGGTCAAGTTGCCCGTCAAGTTAGCCCCAAGCTGCGATCTCTTACCAGCAGACTCAGGACGTCCTGTGATTGCCCTTGCCCCAGGGCAACCCACCTATCGCATTTTAGTGGTAGACGATGCACGAACCAACCGGCTGCTGCTGCTGCGACTGCTGGAGCCGTTAGGCTTTGAAGTGCGGGAAGCTGCCAATGGGGAAGAGGCGATCGCCCAGTGGGAACAGTGGCAACCTCACCTCATTTGGATGGATATGCAAATGCCCGGACTTGACGGCTATGCCGCCACACGGCAGATCCGGATGCTGGAGCAAGCTCGCCAAAATCGCGACTTTTCTGCCAAAATCACCGTAGCAAATTGGCATGACTCCTACAGCAGCCCACCTGCCACGATCATTATTGCCTTGACGGCTAACGCGATCGCCGAAGAACGAGCGCAAATTTTAGCCACAGGATGTAACGATATCCTCAACAAACCATTCCGCCGTCAGGCATTGCTGCAAAAGATTGCAGACCATCTAGGGGTGTCCTACGTCTATGCGGATGAACAGCCTAAAGCGGTGGCATCCAATCTGCTGGAACAGGACAAGGGAGACCTACCGGTTACGCCTCACAGTTTGCTGGCGATCGCTAATCGTGAAACTCTACCGCCAGGCTGGCTCGACCAGGTTTACCAGGCAGCCACTCAGGCAAATGCCAGGCAGCTACTGCAGCTTGCGGAGATGCTCCCCTCGCACCATGAAGACCTCCGCCGTGTCATCGTTAACTTAGTGCAACAATATCGATTTGACGTGATTATGGACAGCGCGAGGCAAGTGGTCTGATGCATAAAATTTATCCCGCTGCTGAGGCAACCCAGTGCCAGGGCAATATTCTGATTGTTGATGACACTCCCGATAACCTGCAACTGTTGTCAAAAATTTTGTCGCTCAAGGGCTACGACGTCCGGGCTGTCACCAGTGGCAGTATGGCTTTAACTGTGGTAAAAGCTTCGCCTCCAGAGATTATTCTGCTCGATATTCGGATGCCGCAGATGGACGGCTACGAGGTCTGCCGACTGCTGAAGTCAGATCCCGCAACTCGCTATATTCCAGTGATTTTTCTCAGCGCCTTGACTGAAATTGAGGACAAGACCGATGCGTTTGATGTCGGTGGCGTAGACTACATCACCAAGCCTTTCCGGATGGCCGAAGTCGTGGCCCGTGTCAAAACTCACCTCACCCTCTGGCGTCTCCAGCGGACTTTGGAACAGCAAAATCAACGATTTCAGCAGGAACTGCTTGAACGACAGTATGCAATGGGCGATCGCAGTCGGGTGGGGCAGCGGGTGCTCAAGACAGTGACGGCCCGCCTGCAGGGAGAGCCTGACCCATCCCCTGAATTCCTGACTGAGGTGGCAATTCTGGTAGTTAGCCTGACCAATGGGGCACAGCTGGCAAAACCCCTAGCCGCTGATGAGTGGATCCAATGCCTGAATCGAGTCCACTGCGAGATCGATGAATGGGCTAGGATCTACGACGTGGACTTGATCCGGGCGAACGGCACAGAATGGCTAGTAGCGGCAGGGGCACTGCAACCGAGGGAAGATTACGGAACTGCCATTGCTGATTTTGCGATCGCTCTGCATACCTCCTTGGCAAAGCCTTACTCCTCCAAAAGCCAACCCCTCCAGGTTCAGATTGGCATTCATGCAGGCGCAGTGGTAGCTGGCGTTGTGGGCGCCCAACGGTTAACCTATGACCTCTGGGGGGAGACGGTTGACCTCGCCCAACGGGTTCACCGCCAGGGGACGCCCGGTAAAATCTTGGTCAGTGCTGCGCTCTATCCCCACTTGCAGAAGCGCTATTTGTTAGAAGAACAGGGAAGAATAGAACAAGGATCATCAGGAGCATTACAAACCTACTGGCTGAAGGCTAAGCGGAAATAGGTTTTTTAAAGAGGGGGGGACTGAGGTATTGGATATACCATCAGTGATGGAAGTTATGCACAGGGATGAATTTGGAGGCAATCTGGTCAACATTTTGATAGTGGACGACACACCCGTCAACCTCAGATTGTTATCAGAGTTACTGACAAATAAAGGATATGAGGTGCGTGCGGTCACAAGTGGCAGCATGGCATTGACGGTAATCAAAGCAGCGCCGCCAGAACTGGTTTTACTGGATGTGAGAATGCCGGAGATGGACGGCTATGAAGTCTGTCAGCAAATTAAACAAGACCCTGAAACTGCAGAGATCCCAGTCATTTTTATCAGTGCTCTAGATGAAGTTTGGGATAAAATTCGCGCCTTTTCAGTCGGAGCTGTTGATTACATTACCAAACCCTTTCAGGTCGTGGAAGTTCTTGCACGAGTTGAGGCACACTTGGCGCTGCGCCGTCTTCAGCGTGAGTTGCGATCGCAAAACCTGGCCTTGCAACAGGAAATTTCTGAGCGGAAGCAAGTTGAATCTCTTTTGCAGCGAGAAATTCGCGAGCGGAAGCGAGTGGAAATGGCCTTACAGCAGGCCGTGCAGGAGTTACAAAACCTAGCTCGCCAGGACGGGCTGACCCAAGTGGCAAACCGTCGCTGTTTTGATGAGTCACTTGAGCAGGAGTGGCGCCGCTTGGCACGAGAACAAATGCCCCTGACGCTGATTCTCTGTGATGTGGATTTCTTTAAACGCTACAACGATGCTTGTGGGCACCAAGCCGGAGACGAATGCTTGCGCATGATCGCTAATACTATTCAGGCAACGCTGAAGCGCCCGGCGGATCTGGTCGCTCGCTATGGCGGTGAGGAGTTTGCCTTGATTCTGCCCAACACTCTGGCAAGTAACGCAGTGCTGGTGGCTGAAGAAATTCAAGCAGGGGTGCAGCGGTTAAAAATTGAGCATCCTGCTTCCGATGTCAGCCCCTATGTGACGCTCAGCTTTGGCATTGCCTGTGTGATCCCAACGGTCGGTGCTTCACCCAATTGGTTGATCGCCGCCGCTGACCAAGCACTCTACCGAGCCAAGGCAGAAGGGCGCGATCGCATCGTCCTTGAAACCGAGCTACACCCCAATGCTACTCCCGTCACTGTGCCAGAAACCCCCTGCTAACTCTAACTTGACGTAGGTTCGACGAGTCCTTAGGGGTAAGAACTCCACCCGTTGCCCCCACAAAAAACTTTTTATACGGAATCCGTTGCTTATAGGGTCGGTTAGTTTTT
>DVEB01000063.1 GCA_015295905.1 Synechococcales cyanobacterium M55_K2018_004 | reverse complement strand
CAATAGTCAAACAATAGTCAAACAATAGTCAAACGGTCATGGGCATTATCCAGCGCTTACAAGACGTACTTGGCCTTGGTGAATACGATGAAGTGGACTACGATGATGAGGCTTACGCCGAGGAAGAGGATTATGGGTATCATCGAGACCCGGAGTATAGCCGTCACAGACCTGCTGCTAAAAACAACGTCGTTGGTATGCCTGGACTCGCCCCTGGATCACCAGAGGTGTTGCTGATGGAGCCTCGCTCCTTTGAGGAAATTCCCCAAGCTGTACGAGCTTTGCGCGATCGCAAGTCTGTTGTCCTCAACTTGGGCTTGATGGAACCCAACCAGGCTCAACGGGCTGCGGATTATGTTGCAGGAGGCGCCTTTGCCCTGGATGGCCACCAGCAGCGTTTGGGTGCAGATATTTTCCTGTTTACCCCCAGCTTTGTGCAAATCAAGAGCTTTAGTGCCCCTGAACCGGTCGTTGCTCCTCCTACCTATGCTCCTCCTGTGAATACGGGTTGGTCACCCGAATCGACACAAATTCTTTCGGAGCCTATGACCTCCCGTAAGGCCGAGATTCGTGTCTCTCCAGAAAGTTTTTAGGAGAGGTTCAGCAGGTCACCTGCTAAAGATGGCAAAACGTCAACTGCCGAACATCAAGAGATCGGGAATTCCCGCTGATCTCCCCTTCCTGCTGCTTTAGAAATCCGTATAAATAACGTGAATTCGGGATAAGCTGAAACCCTTGCTGTGCCGGGCGCGACGCGCCCGGCGCGGTGCCCCAAAACTCTCTTAACCCGAACTGACGTTATAAATAGATAAAGAACAATTTCAAACTGCCGCCTACTCATGAAGATTGCTGTCACTGCCCAGATTCCCTTCCCTCGCAATCAGGTTTTCAAAACCTATCGCGATCGCCTAGTCGAGCTTGTCCCCTATATGCCCAGTATCCGGGGTGTCGAAGTGATATCGCAGGTGCAGGAGGGCGATCGCCTAACACTAGTCAACGAATGGCATGGCGGCGGCGACATTCCCGCAGCAGCACGGGCAATTTTGAACGAAACTATGCTCTCTTGGACAGAATATGCCCTGTGGAATTCGACTAATTTTACGACAGACTGGCATATCCAGACCCACGCCTACAGGGAGGCAGTACACTGCGCCGGGTTGACTCGCTTCATTGAAGATGCAGATCACACTGTGGTCGAAAGCCGTGGAGAACTCCGCATTGATCCTCATAAAATCGAGGGCGTACCGTCGTTTATCTCTGGCATGGTCAGTGGGATCGTGGAAGATTTTTTGAGCAAAAAGATTGTCCCCAATCTCTTACAAATGGGAGATGGAGTACGGCTTTACCTAGAAAAGCAATCGCTTGATGTGGTTCAGCGATAACCAGGTTTGCCCCTCCTGGACTTGGTGTATAAAACTAACGTCAGTTGTGGTTAAAGGGATTTTAGGTCACCGCACTGGGCGCGATGACTCGGAACCCCTCGCTTTTCAGTGCACATCGCACACAGAAAATCAAGGGGTTCAGCGTATCCAGAATTCACGTTAACTAATCACGACCAACGGAAGATGGAACCTTTTGCGCAGCTTCAGCAGACGTTCTAGTGGTAGCGTCGCTCGCTTGCATCTCGAAGGCGATCGCAAATTTTGCTTGGGGCATCATCCGACTGATCAGCCGAAGATAAGCCTCAGAGTCATTGCGATGACGAAACCGAGCGACCACAATGCGCTTGAAATTTGGCAACTGCTGATGAATTACCCAAGGACTTAACTGCTGTTGATAGCTCATAGTTGACACTAGAAAGGTGAGTAACGAAATAGAGGTTCAAACACAGCAATCAGGTCTTGAGATATCACTTTCAAAAATCTGCAGCGAAAGAATATCTACAGCAGAAAAGTTCAGCGCAAGTGCCGCTCTTTACCTGACTGGTAGAAAAACACTATGCGTCGCATCGCATTATTTGTAATGAAAATGATACCCATACCTGATCGAGCAGGCACACTAAAGCAACTAAACTAGTGCTTTTAAGAATGCCTTAATACTATATGTAGTGTCTCTTCAAAATGACTGCATCCTAGTATACAAAGTTCAACGTCTTTGAGCGCTCAATCCTGCGCTCATCAAGTGGCACACCAATGCCACTCCGGCCCCAAGGGAGAAAAGCACGCACTACACGCTCTTCTCCCTTGGGTTGGAAATGCTTTTCGCTTGTTCTAATGACCTAGAACCCTTGATTTTGCGGGGGACTGCGGACCTAACGCAAAATCAAAGAACACCGAGAGCGTTCACAATCGGTTGCCTTAGAAACCGAGGGAGGGACTTTTTTCGGCTACCTTGGTTTATTTTAGGAAGAACTGGGTAAACTACCTCTAACTTTCTCTCTGGCTATGGTCTCTCTGGCTATGGCAGGTAGGCTGTGTCAGGAGAAGCGACCTGCAAGGTCACTAACGTTCAGCCTGCCTTCAGGTTGCCCTAATGAAAGCGCACTTATCCACTCAGGTGGCGCTTAATCTACCGGTCAATATGCTTGAACATAGCAATACTGGCAGGAGTTTTGTTTCGAGAGATGCTCTTGTAGTGGTATGGTAGGAGTCGGCTTATTTCCAGGAAACACGCTCCTGGTTAAGTCACACTCTGAGATCAGGGTTTTTACTTGAGCTTGGCTCATCTGTTGGTCAAGCTGTTTTACTAAGCTGACACAGCAACATCTTTCCCGGAGTTTTCGATTGCCCCCCTAAAAGCGTCTACTCAACCATCGAAAACCACTCAGGGTTTCTACAAGCTGTTGATTCTCGTGTTTGTCAAATTGCCTCATGCTGAAGCTTTTATCGGTTCTGCCACTGGCTCAGGTTCTAGCGCCATCTGTGCCACTTGACCTCCCCTACAGCGCACAGGTTGTAGAACCTCAGGAGGTTCGTTCGCTACCCGGGCAACTGGATAACACTCCAGTGTTTAACAGTAACAGTCCTGAAGTTGTGCAAAGCGACGGCATTTTGCTATCAACCTTCCCGACCACGGGAATGCGTACTCCTGCTGCGCATCTCAACTACGCATTTCGCGGGCGCTTTGACATCTTTGCTCACCACATCGCCCGTGGGCTTGACCCTGACGACGTGCGGACGATGTTCCTGGGCATCCTCGTCTACAATCCGAGCGAACAGCCTGTCACCCTCCAGGTTCAGCAGGCTGTTAGTTACCTGAGTCAGGAGGCTCCTTTTCACAATCTACCCTCCTACGTTGCGAACCCCATGGGTAGTGTTTTCGCAGGACCAGGCAGCCGCACAATGAACGACATTTTGCGCGGTCTCACCCAATCCATCTGGCCCCCCCGGGTCACCATTCGCCCTGGTCATACCTATATGTTGCTGAATGCGCCGATTCCCCTACGCAACATCGAGGCGCTGCGAAACGGCATTCCTCTGCCCCAGTTTCTTGAACAAATGCAGCAGGAGGCTGAATCGAATGTTGATAGTGGATCACTAGGCAACGGCACTGTGACTCCACCGCCGCCTCGCCCAACACGCAACTTTATTCCCATCAATGGCCGCACTGTTCTCATGTATGCCAATGCTAGTGGCCCAGTGCATGTTGCCAGCCTAGGTATGTATGGACGCTTGAACCCGAACGGTAGTGAGCGTCCGCCCACACTCCAGGAGTGGGTGGATTTGCTCCGTAACGGAGAGCTTGCAGGCCCTCGCGATCGCCCTCCTACCCCACCCAATACCCGCTCTTATCGACGTTTCTATTATGGTCGCGTTGCAGGAGTGTCGCAGGGATCCCAATGGGTTGCCCGCCTGACGGATCCTCCCAATGGCGATCGCCTCACCCTGCCTGCCCGTGGGCAAAGGATCTCTTACGTTATCAGCACCGTCGATAACAATACCTTTGGCACTGCTCAGATTCAGAGCGCTCCGATGCTGGTGCGCTATCCCGATACAGCCTATCGCGCCCACGGCAACTATGCCGTCCACTACAAACTGTCGCTGCCCCTCTATAACGCCAGCAGCACATCCCAGGCAGTTGCCATTCTGTTCCAGACTCCCCTACAGGACGAAAGCCTGCAGGGGCGTGCCCTACGGTTCCTCAACCCACCCGAGCGGCAAGTCTTCTTCCGGGGAACGATACGCATCCGCTACCCCAATGATTTTGGCAGAACGGAGACCCGTTATCTCCATATCATTCATCGCCGTGGACAGCAGGGACAACCCCTAATCCGCCTGACTATGCCACCGGGCGATCGCCGTCTGGTCGAAGTAGACTTCCTCTATCCCCCTGATGCCACCCCTCCGCAAGTGCTCACCGTCCAGACGCTCGACGACCTCAATCTATTGGAAGCAAACACGCGCCCAGGATCAGCACGTTCCAGTACTCCCTAGTCAGACGGAATCCGTCTGTACAGTAGCAGTTTGTCGTGG
>DVEB01000086.1 GCA_015295905.1 Synechococcales cyanobacterium M55_K2018_004 | reverse complement strand
CGCAGCGCACGTTTTACACCACGACAAACTGCCACTTTACTGACGGATTCTGTATCACACGGCCTCCATAGCCCCTGAATTCAGGGTGAATTACCCTTGATCTTTGACTGCTAGTATGGCGCTACGCGCTCTACCAACCTTTACACGCTATGCCCCGTCTTATTCTCGCAACGAGCAATCCTGGTAAATTGAAAGAATTTCAAGCCTATCTCACGGGCAATGCTTGGGAGTTGGCCCTCAAACCAACAGAGTTGGAGATTGAGGAGACAGGCACTACCTTTTTGGAGAATGCCTGCCTCAAAGCGGCTCAAGTGGCAAAAACGCTGGGAGAGTGGGCGATCGCCGACGATTCGGGTCTCAGCGTAGATGCCCTCGGCGGTGCCCCCGGCCTGTACTCTGCCCGCTATGGCCGCAGTGATGCGGAGCGGATCGCTCGATTGTTGCAAGCACTAGAGGGCGAGGAAAACCGGACGGCTCAGTTTGTTTGTGCGATCGCAGTCGCCCGTCCTGATGGAAGCATTGCGCTGCAAGCAGAAGGAATTTGCCCCGGCACCATTACCTACGAGGCAACAGGGATGGGGGGGTTTGGCTATGATCCGATTTTCTATGTGCCGGAGTATGGGATGACCTATGCTGAGATGCCACCGGATCTAAAACATCGCATCAGTCATCGGGGCAAAGCGTTCGCAGCCCTGCTGCCCCAGTTGGCGGAAATCGATTTCTAGACGTTACTAGACATCTAGACATTAACAAACGTCAGTTCGGGTTAAGCGGGTTTTGGGGCATCGTGCGGTGCGCGGTGCCCCAAAACCCTTGCTGTTCTGTGCGCGACGCGCATGGAACAGCAAGGGTTTCAGTTTATCTGGAATTCACGTTACGTTACACCACAGCAAACCGACTCCCTCGGTGATTGAGTCGGATACAACAATTCTCAGAATGAAAACCCGTTGTTGGAGGTTTGCACCCATAGGGTGCAAACCTCAGGGTGCAAGCCACAATAGACATTCAAAATGACAGCAATTCTCAGCATGAAAATTAGAACTAGGATGTTCGCCCCCTGCGGGGGCGAACATCCTAGTTCCAGTGTGGTTTTAGCCTGCCTGTGGTGAGCTAAAACCACACTGGAAGTCCAACATGAAAATTGCTGAATCGGATATCATGCCTGGATTCAGCACCGCCGATTGTGAATGCAAGCTTGCAAGAATGCGCGGTTGCCGGGCAGGTGCATAGCACTCTCCCTGCAAATGCTGCTAGATAGCTTCGACGTTGGTTTCGCCTGTGCGGATCCGCACAATCCGCTCGACTGGCGTGATGAAGATCTTGCCATCGCCAATTTCTCCCGTGCGGGCGGCTGAGATCACCTTTTCGACCACCATATCGACTTGGTCATCTTCAACAACAATTTCAACCTTCAATTTTTGCAAAAATTCCACAGTATATTCCGAACCCCGGTAGCGCTCGGTCTGTCCCTTCTGCCGACCGAATCCCCGGACTTCGGAGACAGTCATCCCCACAATGCCGGCGTTTACCAGAGCAATTTTGACTTCATCAAGTTTGAAAGGGCGAATAATAGCCTCAACTTTTTTCATCGATTCTGTTTACTCCTGATTTGTATCTTGCCTCACACCAGTGACCCGCTCATCACGGTCAATGTCACCTGTTATTGACACAGCATTTTCCACGCTGGTGAAGTACAAGCGGTGTGGGGGCGGTGCCTCCCCGCGGGGGCAGACCCCTGCACTCCGAAATCCGTACCTTATCAGCCTGAAAAAGGCTGTCATACGTCTGCTGTCTTGTAGGTATCCACAATATTCTGCCACTAGAACCGATCGGCGCAGCACCTCATCCGCTAAAGAGAAAGTTAAGGGATGTACCGTAGGATAATCGCGCTTGCCTAGAGTATCAATGGCACAGGAATAACGATACGGTATTTATCCACTGCAAGTACTGCTTATTTTTTGTGAAATGTTGGTTGCGTCAGCGGTTCACAAAACTCCAACCCCATAACCAGCGCAGTCAGCATTCCCAGTGTTTAGGAGGAAACCGATGGCAGGACAGGCCAATTTTTTGAGCGATCGCTTCTCTGACTTGGGGGGGCAGGTTGTCATGAGTACGGAGGCTGCCCTCAAGCAACTGGTGGATAACTGGCTGAGGCAACATCCGGTAATTCACTGGTTGTTCCATCACCCGATTGCAGCGCTGATCCTGGTAGCAGTTGTCACACTTCTGCTGGCGGGTTTGTTTGGCGCGATCGCCCGTTCTAGCGAACAGTTCTGGATTCTGCTGGCAAAACTGCCGTTTGTGTTGCTGGGTTGGCTGGTGAGAGTGATTGCCCGTGTCTTAGGGACGCAGATCCCAGCCTGGCAGAGGAACCGTGCCAGGCAGCAGAGCGATCGCCAAACCCAACTGCGTGAACTGCTAGCACAGTTAGAGGAATCTCGCCGTCACCAGGAGGAGTTATTGAACCAAGTTAAGCAACTCCTGCAGGAAGAGAAGTTGGTGTAAAGCGGTTCATGATTCGACCGTAAGCCCACTCCTAGGGGCAAGCTTCTCCTGGGTAGATCAGGATCTTGAAAGTCTCTGGGGTAGGGTTGACTGCCCGTTCGACAGCCGCCGCCAAGTCCCTGAGAGGAAAGCGATCGCTCACCAAGGCATCCACATTAATCCGTTGATTGAAAACAATATCTGCCGAGAGGGCCTGGAGTTTGTAGGAAGAACTGTAGCTGCCTAGCAGGTCAATTTCCCGACGGTAGAGGACGTTGGGATTGAGGGGGATCTCCACCTCATCGGGGAATTCTGCAAAGAACAGGATCTTGCCACCCTTGCGGGTGCAGTCAAGCGCCTGAAAGAAGGCTTTTTCGCTGGGAACCGCCAGCAGGGTAGTGTCTACCCCCATGCCGTGGGTGAGCGCCTGAATTTTTGCCGGCAAATCCGGGTCGCGGGCATCAAAGGCGGCTTCGGCTCCCACTGCGCGCGCACGCTCCAGACGGGAAGGAATCAGGTCAGTGGCGATCGCCCTAGCGCCGAAGTACCGCACCAACATCACAAACATCAAGCCAATTGGCCCTGCTCCTGTCACCAACACCGTTTGACCAGGAGCCACTTGAGCCTTCTTAACTGCTTTGAGGCAGCAGTTAGTCGGCTCTACAAAGCTGGCCTGCTCAAAGGTCACTTCGTCGGGGATAGGGATCAGCCCGCCATGCCGGACGATATGCCCCGGTACTTTGACGTATTCCGCAAACCCACCGCCGCTGGGAATGAACCCCGCCGTCGTCGTCACATTTTTGTAGACGTCGCACATGGAGTAGTTTTCGTTGAGACAGTAGCCACAGTGCATACAGGGGATGTGGTGCAACACCACCACTCGCTGACCCACTTGCCAGTCCTGCACGTCGGCCCCAACAGCGGCAATTGTCCCGGCAGTCTCATGGCCAAAGATGCGCGGTGGGTCGTAGAGCGGATAGCGAATTTTCTTAATATCCGACTGGCACAATCCCACCACTCGCACCTGCACTAACACCTCATCGGGGGCCAAGTCGGGCAAGGGCACCTCTTCGTAGGAAAGCTGGTTGACCCCACGAAACACTTGTGCTTTCATAACGCCTCGGCAGCGAAAAACTCCAAGAGTCAGCATATCAGGCGATCGCCCTACTCAACCTCGCCCCCGGCCAAAACCTCCTGGCCCAACCGCACATAGTCCATCCACCCCTCCTGGGCGCGGGGGTCCTTCACAGCGTAGACCGGGACCCCCGCCCGCGCCGCTTTTTGAAAGGCTGCCAACCGTCGAATGCCCGTCTCAAACAGGGGCATTTCCTCCTCGCTCAACATCTGTCGCACGATTTCCCCCTCGCGGCTGGGTTTTGGCGGAATGATGGTGAGCAGGATGCGGTAACGGGTCGCCCCAATTTTGTGGAGTTGCTCTAGGGTCAGCACCAGGGCATCTAGCGCCAGTACGTCCGGTGTGGTGGGCAGGATCAGCAGGTCGCAGCCATCAGTCAAGAGTTCTAGGTCATGTTGAGTTGGACGGGCCTGGGTATCGATCACGATGTAATCTACCTGGCGGACTTTCTGGGGCGATCGCCACTCATCCACCACCTCAAACGGCAACTCGCCCCGTCCTGCCCAACCCGTCGCCGAGCGATTGGGGTCTGCATCAATCAACAACGTCTCCCCCTGCGTCTGCAAAAATGCCGCCAGATGCACAGCAGTGGTCGTCTTCCCCACACCTCCCTTAAAACTCGCCACTGTCACAATCATGCCAATCCCAACCCCAAAGCTTTTACATCAACATTGAATCAAACCCATTGGCATCAAACCCATTGGCATCAAACCCATTGGCATCAAACCCATTGGCATCAAACCCGTCTGTCAACTTTTTAGTCCCATTAGTCCCATTTTGGATTTTTCTACCGCCCCCCTCA
>DVEB01000239.1 GCA_015295905.1 Synechococcales cyanobacterium M55_K2018_004 | reverse complement strand
CCGGCGCGGTGACCCAAAACCCTCTTAACCAGAACTGACGTTAGCACTATACATAGCAGCTTAAAACAACGCGGGTTGTGAGCAACCCCGCTGTGCGGGATTGCCCACAACCCGCTTTTTACATCATGAGCGCATAGCGCTATAACGACGACACAACGGGTCTAAACCGCCCTTCCTGCCATTGCCAGCCTACCCCATCGGGATCTAGGCTGCGTGACCACTCCGTGAAGTTGGGCTGATATTTCTGGTGACGGACGAGCTTTCGCTTCACCCCTAGTCGTTGGGCGAGTTGTCCGGTGGTGAGTGCATTCTCTGGCTCAGCCAACAACTCCAGATAAAACTTCCAGATGACAAACAAACTCACCATGACCAGCAGGACGACTGACTCAGGATGCTGGGCCAACTCTTGGGGCACGAGCATGGGGGCATCCTTTTCCTCCACAACCTCCGCCTTGACAAGCTTAACAAACTCCTCTTCTGGCAAGGCAGGCTCCACAATCGGGTCGTCGGGAGACAGGACGAAGGGGTTGATAAAATCAAGCTCTTCCAGGCTTTTTGCAACTGAGGTAGGGGGGGAGGAAAGAGATAAATCCTCGGGCTCGCGGTCTGGTAAAGTGGCGATCGCCTCTGCCGATCGGCGCGGCGGTGCTGCATTGTCCCCGACTGTTGCCTGGACTTCTGCCTGGGCTTCAGCCGACGGTTGAGCCGCGTGAGGCGCTTCACCCTGACGGCTTGCAACTTCACCGGTCGAAGCGTGGGGAGTTACTGCCTGCAGAGCGATCGATCGTTGCCAGGCGACCTGCTTTTCGCCCGTCTGATAGCCATAGACCAGCACCGACTCAACGGCAGCAACTCCTAAAGTACGCAGCAAACTTTCAACGAAGGCAACCGCAGACGCTTCCTGAGGCGCCTGGTTTGCTTCCAGCAAAATATGCAGCTTGGAATCACGCCGCATTACCTGTGCTCGCACCCCATAGGTACGCATAGCATGGTTAATCACAGCGGCCAGCACTTGAGGATTACCCTGTTGAGCCAGGGCAAGGACTTCGGGAGCAAGTGGCATAGTCGTTTAGGGCAGGGTGACGTGCTGCGAACCAATTAGTTAATCCGCAACAGTTCCACATCAAAAATCAGGGTGGCATTAGGAGGAATCACACCGCCAGCACCGCGTGCGCCGTAGCCGAGGTCGGGGGGAATGATCAGTTTGCGCTGGCCGCCTACACGCATGGTGCTAAGCCCCTCATCCCAACCTTTGATTACCTGACCGACGCCCAGCTTGAAGGAAAAGGGGCCACGGCCTCTGGAACTATCAAACTGGGTGCCATCTTCCAGCGTGCCAGTGTAGTGGACGGTAACGGTTTGTCCCCGCTCTGGCTGGGCACCTGTCCCAACAACCAGATCGATGTATTGCAGGCCAGACTCAGTAGTCACGGTGGGTTGATTCGTTTCCATAGGGGGGGGATTAGAGGTGGCATCTGCGACCAGGGTTGGGGCAGCAGGAGTAGACACCTCAGCAACTGGGGGAGTTGGGGTAGTTTGCAGCGGGGGAGAGGGAAGTTCGGCGGCGATCGCCGACTGACGTGCACCCGTGAGCTGTGCAATGACCAGCACAACCACACAGAGAAGCATGACTCCCAGGCTAATTAAAATTTCTCGCATTACGGCCTCCCGCCCACTCAACTTCAGCTCTACTCAGAACCCAAGGGCTAAACTTCACCCCTAGTCTATCGTCAAAGTTTACCGTCAAACGCAGCAATCAACGCCACAGGCGATTCTCCAGTTCGCGGAGTTGGCGTTCGAGCCGATCGAGCCGCCCCCGCAGTTCGTCCATTTCGCTTTGGCGGGGAACCCCAATGTCTTGCAGCATATTGCGTAACTGCCGCTGAAACTGAGCTTCAAAACCGCTCTGCTCCGCTTTCATCTGTTGCATCAGGTCATTGACGAAGTTGCTGGCTTGGTCGGGGTCAAGTTTGCCCTCTCTGACCCAAGTCTCACTCACTTCTCGTAATTTGTCGGCTACCAGAGAGGTGGTGCCAATGCCGAGCATCAGCAGTTGTCGTAGCAAATTGTTGGTGTCCATTGTGTTAATGATTGGCAAGTGCAGGGGGAGTGGGTGGGGAAACCACCTGGAAGACAGACCAGGATCGACTTTAGACTAGAGAAGGTTCGCTGATCTTGCAGGGATAAGCTTCGGGGTTGGAAATCTTGCTGGTTGTAAAGCCGCCGTTTACTCCAAAGTCTATTCTGGCAAATTTACCTCTGCTTGTTTTCTGGCTTCCCGAAAATGGATCGGGGGGATGCCCGCCTTTACCTGAGTGTAATTTCCCAACGGTACTGGCCGAATCCAAGATTGCCCCAGGATTGGCTAAGTACACCTTTCCCTCAAACCATCTCTCTCTGGGATCTGCAATGCCCGATGGCTTATCCTTCGCTGCTGAGGGAGTGAAGGCTTGTGTATCAGTTCAGTTTTGAGAGCGATCGCATGGTGATTGAATACTTGAAATTTAGGGTCAACCCCGACCTGCGAGAGCGGTTTGTGCAGTTGGATGATGAAATCTGGACCCCTCATCTGAGTCGCTACTCCTTCTTTTTGGGGAAAGAAGTTTGGATCAGTCCCGATGATCTGTCGCAGGTTGTCATGGTGATCCGCTGGAGGAGTTTTGAGGAGTGGTTTGCTATCTCCGCAGCCGACCTAGCAGCGCTGGAGGCACAAATGCAAGCGGCTTTGGGAGATCAGTACGAGATGCTGGAGTCTGTCCGATATCAGGTGCGTAAGATGGTGCGCCCCTAGAGGATTCACGTTCTGCAAAGGACTGGGCTAGGATGAAAGCACGATTCAGCTTTGCTTGTGGCTCATGAACTGTCCTCGCTGTCACCAGGCGGTTGACCCCAGGGCGATCGCCTGTCCCTTCTGCCGCACTCCCCTAAAAGCCTACGGGCATCCTGGCATCCCCCTCTACCGGGCAACAGGAGAGGAGTATCTGTGTGACTCCTGTATTTACCACGAGGACGATAGCTGCAACTTCCCCCAGCGACCCTACGCTCAGGACTGTACGCTATACCACCATCGCGAACAACCCCTAGTGGCCCCGACCTACCGCCCCAGTGCGTGGGCACAGGTGCAACTGTGGGCCCGTCGAAATATGACACTATTAGGCATTCTGGTGCTGCTAGGGGTGAGCCTGGCGATCGCTCTAGCCCAGCGGTAAAGGGAACTGTCGAGACAGGAGGATTTGGACTAAACGGCGCGGTTATACAAAACACCGACAGTTGCAACCACCTGCTGCCTCTGACAGCAACCAGGCTAAGCCTCGATCGCCCCACCGCAAGAACTGCCTGCCCCTGCCGTACAGCCAAAGCAGTGCCGATTGGTCATAATTTCCCGTTGCGCCAGCAACACAGGGTCAAAATCGCGGATATTCAGCGATCTTCCCGCCGGAGGCTGCACTTCCAAGTCAAGCATCTGGTTAAAGTCGCAGTCAAACAGGCGACCATCCCAGGAAATTGAGAGGGTATTGCGACACATCAGGCCGGCAACGGTGGCTGGATTGAAAGCATTCACTAGCAGTTCCATATAGGCTTCTAGGTTGCCTGAAGCCTCCAGCCATTCCAGGAAACGGGCAATCGGCATATTGTTCAGCGTAATCAGGCGATCGAAGGTAATGCCGTGGTTCTTCAGCAGTCCAGCCTTCCACTCCTGCTCCATGCGGCTCTGGTTACTGGCGAGGAACGCTCCGACTGGGTTCGACATTAAGGTCAACCGCCGCTTTGGATCCCCCTTACCATAGCCAGCCCCATTCAACCGTTTGAGTGCCTCGATAGACTTGGCAAAGGTGCCTTCACCCCGTTGGGCATCTGTATTTAACTTGCGGTAGTGGGGCAGGGAGCAGATCACCTCAACCCCGCGCTCTGCTAACCACTCGGGTAAATCCTGCAGAGTGGGCAGCAGCAAAACGGTCAAGTTACAGCGGTCGATGACGTGCTTGCCCCGACGCACGCACGCATCCACCAAATAGCGAAAATGGGGGTTCAGTTCTGGTGCGCCACCTGTAATATCAACCGTGTGGGCCGTCGTTTGATCGAGCGCTTGCAAGCAGGCGTCGATGGTCTCTCGGTCCATAATTTCCCGGCGATCGGGGCCTGCATCCACATGACAGTGGCGACAGGTCATATTACACAGCTTGCCGACGTTAATTTGAAAGATCTCTAACTGAGCAGGTTGGAACTGCTCCCAACCGTGGCGTCGCAGGCGTTGCCGAAAATTAGCCTGAGTTTCTTCCAGGGGAATCGCTGCCAGGGTGGCCAGTTGTTGCTGTGGGTCGGTCAGGGGCGATCGCCGTCGTAGGAGCGAGGTTGTAGGTTTTGGCCCCGCCTCTGGCCTCTCCAGTTGCGATAGAAAATCCGGCTCGTCCAACTCCTGCCTGTTTGTTTCAAACATTCAATCCATCCTTAAAACTGGCGACAAATAACCGAACATGCCTGCGCATCCCACCCTTCCCTTGCCCACGTGAATTTGCCCCCTCGTCGAACTGGCGTGCAGCCAACGGGCAGAGCCGCCAAAATCTACAAGGTCTTGTTACAGGATCACTTGTTACATGATCAGTTGTTTGGCCTGGTCAAGCATCTGCATCCCGTGCACTAGAGAAGCTCCCCCCCGGATTGCCGTGGCAACGTGAATGGCCTCTGTCATCTGCTCCAGGTCGGCCCCCTGCTGCAAACTTTCCTGGGTATACGCATCAATGCAGTAGGGACACTGCACCGCGTGAGCGACCGCAAGAGCAATCAACGCCTTTTCGCGAGTTGAAAGTGCCCCTTCCGCAAATACAGCCCCGTAGTAGTCAAAGAACTTGGCTGCGAGTTCAGCATTGCCCTCGGCAATTTTGGGGAAATTGGGCAAATGTTCGGGCTTATAGTACTGATCCATGGGATTTACTCTTGTATTTTTGTCTAGACAATAGTCTGCACAACAGACTGACCGCATCGGAAGCGAGTCTAGCCTAACCTGAGTATGAATTTTGAATGAGTGATGCCGTTTGTGCCTCTTTCGTTCAAGCTCATACTTCAAGTCATCAACTCCCTCGGAAATCAGGGTTTGTAGGCTGGGCACTGTTCTTTGACGCGGTCTCACCCTGCCAAAAAACACGTTTCAATCACGCCTAACGCGCAATCTCCATCAAGCTGCTCAGATCTACGCAAGACCTCAGCGGCTTAAATTTTCCAATAGTAGCAAGCTTAGATCTGCGGGGAGACTGCATTCCTCCCCCAAGCAGGCAGTAGGTCGTCGTCAGCAGTCTGTCTTTCTCTAATGTACAGGCACTTGCATCACGTGAATTCTGGATCAGTTGAAACCCTTGATGGTCTGCGTGCGTCGTGCAGAACACCCGCTTAACCCAAACAGACATTGAATGCTGCATGGACACTTGATGACGCTGGCTGCAGGCGAAGCATAGCCTTCTTGACCTGTGAAACTTCCTCGATGTTGCCTAGGCATCCGAATTCTATCCTTCCTCGATGTCAAAATCGATACTAGCAAAGTGACTACATGATAAACGGAACACATTCTTTGTACAGTACCGAAGTCTATAATGCTTTCGCTCTAATCAAGGGATTTTCGTTCTCCCTGACAGGCGGCTCAGGTTCTCAGTGTTGTCGAATTATCGTGATTTACCTGGTAGCTTTGGGCACTCTAAACCTGAGGTGACATCTTCGGTTAGCATTCCTTAAGAGGTACATCGTGGTGCTTTCTATATCCAACCCTGTGATCCAGGAACTTGTGCAGGATGCGAATGCGTTGCGGATTAAAAAACTCATGTACTACGCCTGTAAACGCATCTGGGAAACTGATCCGGGAAGGCTAGACGCACTTGACCCCGTGCAACTTGTGCAGGACTTGTGGCAAATTGCTCCCAACCTGGAACAGTTGAATACCTACCTTTTAAGCATTGCCCGCACCCTGAGCAAACCCGTTGAGTATACGCTGATTGCCAATCTCACGATTGCTTACCTTGGTCGCTTGTATCCAGCCTCTACCCAGCCCCTCCCCACAACCTATCCTAAAAACTATGCCGCTGCCCTCCAGCAGTTGGCCCAAGATCCGGAGGTTCTGCGCATCAAAAAACTAATCTTTTGTGCCTGCAAACAGACTTGGCAGAATGACCCGGCTATTTTGAATGCCTTCTCCCTGGAGCAGTTAGTCCAAGAGTTACACCACCTCACGCCTACGGCTGCTAGCTTGGATGCGTTACTCACCAGTATCGTTTGCACGCTCAATCGCAGTGCCGAGTACACAAGTATTGCCCAACGAATCACCCAGGCTTTGCAACCGCTCTACAGGGAAGGCTCAGGAGAAACGATGATGCTTGCCACGCCGCTCACGCTGCCTGTGGTGTCTTCTCAGTCAGCGACAGCAGTTCAGCCCGAATTGTCTCAGCGGGGGATGGTTCAGGCAGAACCTGCGATGGTCAATCCAGTCTCCGAAGAAGGGCCTGCTGCGGTAGAGTGCGCCCAAGCGGAGCCTATGGGATCTACGGCTCCGGTCCCGGAGTCGCCCCCTGTTGTGGTCTATAAGGTGCGATCGCTCCTACCCCAAAATCTAGTGCCCTTACGGATGGAGCTTTTGAAGTATGCCAACCCTCTGCGAGCGAAGATACTACTGTTTTCGCTACTGCACTACACCCTCGACCATTCCCGCGACACGTGGTCACTCCTGAAATCTCACGAGATGGATGACCTGCTGCGGGATCTCTTTCGCACCTATCCTCTCTGGCATGATGTGGAGGCCAAGCTTCGCCGCATGGCCCGTGCTTTGCCCGAACCCACGAAATACGCCCAGGTAGCAGAGGCATTGTTGAAGATCTTGCGCTCTTGCTACACCGATACGAGTACGGTAGTGCCGGTGGCGATCGCCCCTGCCGTCGGTGCTGAAGACCCTACCAGTGCCACGGAACTGAGTCAGTCGGAAACAACCCAGGTGAACCCCAACGGCAGAACTCTCATGCAAGACGAGACGGCCTGCCTAGACGTTGCCTCCCCAGCCACGTCTGTCATCACGCCAGTCAACGCCTCCTCCAGTGGGGCTGAAAACACCAGGGTTGAGGCCCCCCGGGTCGCGGCTCTCCCACTGCCCGCAATCCATCGCTACCCACAATCCATCATTAATTGAATGATGAATTGACTAGATCAAACATTGCTGGGGAAGACGGTTTCCCTACCTTGCCCAGTCATTTCCAATGCACACCCCCTGACTTCTATGCAGTCCAATCTTGAATGTTATGAATGCCCAAGAACTGCTGAATCGCTATGCAAGGTCAGAAACCAACTTTAGCGGCACGAACCTGAATGGGGTAGATCTGACGGGAGCTGACCTGATCGGGATTGATTTGAGCAAAGCCGATCTACGGAACTCAGTGTTGGCGCTAGCCTACCTCAATCGAGCCAACCTGACTCAAGCGGCCCTGTGTCATGCCATTTTGAGTGGCATCAACCTCAGTCAGGCGACGCTGGTGCGGGCGAACTTAAAAGACGCAGACCTACATGGAGCAAATTTGCAAGGAGCCGACCTGCGGAGTGCCGACCTGACTCTAGCAGATTTGCTGGATGCAAACCTGATGGACAGCGACTTGCGAAATGCTGACCTGAGCGGTGCCAACCTAACGGGAGCCTGTCTACGGGGGGCCAACCTGCGAGAAGAAAACCGCCATTACACAGCAAATTTGCGGGGGGCGAACCTGCGGAATTGTGACCTGCGAGGCGCAAACCTAACCGGGGCGGATTTGGCGAAGGTAGACCTGCGCGGTGCAGACTTGAGTGAAGCCATGCTACGCAATGCAGACTTGAGTGGTGCAGACTTGAGTGGTGCAACGCTGCGCGGTGCCTATCTCACTGATGCAAACCTGCGGCGGGCCATGCTGCGGGGAACGAACTTGCGGAACGCCAGACTAGAACGAACTGACCTGTCGGAAGCTGACCTAGCAACCGCAAACTTAACGGATGCGATTTTGCCCGATGCAAAGCTAACGAAAGCGAATTTGGTGCGGGCGATGCTAGAAATGACTCAGTTGAATCGGACAGATCTGAGTCGGGCGAACCTGCGAAATGCGAACTTGCGATCGGCTCAACTGATCGGTGCGTACCTAGCGCGCACCGACTTGACTGAAGCAGATCTGACGGATGCCAATCTAGTGCGGGCTGAACTCAGCAGCAGTAATCTGAATCAAACAATCCTGACAGGGGCCACCATGCCTGACGGTAGTATCCATCCCTGAAGTTGAGAGTATGAGTCTTGAGCGGGGAAGAGGGGGTTGCTATATTTATTACTCTAGGAGGTTGCTGTCGGGGATGCTGAGGGCTAGTTGATAGATTTCACGTCGGGGCAGACTAGTTTGTTGGGCCAACTGACGACTGGCCTGAGAGCGAGAGAGCCCTTGTCGAATCAAGCTTTTCAGTTCTGCCAGCAGGGCCGATTCCGAGAGCAGGGGTGCGTCTGGCTGGGCACCCGCTAAAACGATGGTAAATTCTCCTTGGGGTTCGCGTGTTTCGTAGTGGGCGATCGCCTCCTCCACGGTTCCCCGCCAAAACTCCTCATGCAGCTTCGTGAGTTCGCGCGCCAGCACAATTAGGCGATCGCCCCCCACAACTTCTGCCAGATCGGTCAAGGTTTGCCGCAACCGATGGGGCGCTTCGTAAAAAACAAGGGTACGCGGTTCATTGCGGAAAGAGTCCAGGCGATCGCGCCGTTCCTGTCCTTTTGTCGGCAAAAATCCCTCGAAGGCAAACCGTTCGGTAGGCAGCCCTGACGCACTCAGCGCCGTCACCACTGCACTTGCGCCTGGAATGGGGATGACCTCAATCCCGGCCTCTGCACACGCTTGCACCAACTCATACCCCGGATCAGAAATTCCTGGCATCCCTGCATCACTGACAAGGGCGATCGCCTTTCCCTGCTGCAATCGGTCCAACAGTTCCGGCAATCGACTCCGGCGGTTGTGGTCGTGATAGCTGATCTGGGGGGTCGTAATGTGAAAATGCTGCAGCAGTTTTCCCGTATGCCGCGTGTCCTCCGCTGCTATCAAATCCGCCGCTTGCAAGACCCGAATTGCTCGGAAGGTCATGTCTTCCAGATTACCAATGGGAGTGGCGACGACGTAGAGAGGCATGGTGGCTGGGGTGAGTGAGGGGAGTGGTTTTGATTCGTATGGTAGTGTGATTTGCCTTGAGTTGAATGGTGTGGGTTCAGCCAACGCACAATGTGGCATTGTTTGATTAGACTCAGACCCTAAGTTCTACCTCACCCACCCCACCCGCCTCACTCACACCGTCTACGCACCCACCCTCACCTCCATGCCTCCCCCCGCTGCCCTCTTCACTGGTTTACTCACCCTCGATGTCATCTACTTGGTCGAAATGGTGCCGTTGCCCAACCAGAAAATAGTGGCGCTGGACTCTTTGGTGGCAGCAGGCGGGCCAGCAACGAATGCGGCGATCGCCTTTCAACACTTAGGCGGGCAGGCGACTATTCTAGGTGTCTTGGGGCAACACCCAACAGCGGAGTTGATTCGGACCGACTTGAGACAATGGGGCGTCACTTGGGCAGATCTGCAACCAGAGCGGGAAGAGCCACCCCCCATCTCTTCTATTCTGGTGACACAAGGTACGGGAGAGCGGGCGGTCGTCTCTCTCAATGCAGTGCGATCGCAGGTAGACGTAGGGGCAATCCCGGCCTGGGTGTGGGAGGCGATCGCCCAACAACAGGTTCGAGTGGTGCTGGTGGATGGCCATCAGATGGCAGTGGCAGAGGCGATCGCCCGCTATGCAAAAGGCCACGGGGTCGTCGTTGTGGCAGACTGTGGCAGTTGGAAAGTTGGCTTTGAACGAGTATTGCCTTGGGTAGACTATGCCCTCTGTGCCGAGAGTTTTCGTCCGCCGGGGTGTGACAGTGGACGGGAGGTGTTTGCCTACCTGCGATCGCTCAATATTCCCTACAGTGCCATCACTCACGGCGACCAACCCATTGAGTATTGTGGCAAATCAGGCAGCGGAACTGTTGCAGTCCCCCTAATCCAGCCCGTCGATACATTGGGGGCGGGGGACTTTTTTCATGGGGCGTTCTGTCATTTCATCGGGCAGGAAGGATTTCAAGCGGCGATCGCCAAATCTTCACAAATTGCCACGCGATCGTGTGAATTTTTTGGCACTCGCCAATGGATGACGGATTTGACATAAACAGGTTGTATAGAAGGAGTAATCTCTGCACCGTTCTGTCAACATTCCATTGGTCAACCTCAATCAAGGACAAACAGCGTGGAATCTCTACAATCCCTCCAATCGGTAGTCAACCCTTCCGTTGAAGACCTCCTTTCCCTGGCTCGTGCTTTAGGCTGGGGCGCTTCCCAAATCCTGCGAGCCTACTACCACGGCAATCTGCAACCCGAATTAAACATTCAGGACAAACAAGATGGCCCGGTGACGGCGGCAGACATGGCGGTGAACCACTACGTTTTGGAGAAATTGCAGGCGGAGTTGGGCACGGAACAGTTTGGCTACCTGAGCGAGGAGACCTACAAGGCCAAGGCCACTCCCACTGCTATCCCGCAGGACTGGGTGTGGATCCTCGACCCGCTAGACGGCACACGGGATTTCATCGATAAGACGGGAGAATTTGCCTTCCACCTTGCCTTGGCCTACCGAGGGCGACCCGTCTTGGCCGTTGTCTCCTGTCCTGAACTGGAGAAACAATACTTTGCGACGCTGGGCGGGGGATCTTTTGTGGAAACGCCTGATGGAACAGTGACGCGATTGTTTGTCTCAGAACGCGATCGCCCCCAAGACCTAGCAGTCGTGGTCAGCCGCACTCACCGCGACGAGCGATTTAACCAGTTGCTAAAACAACTCCCCTGCCAAAACCAGCTTGCGGTGGGCAGTGTGGGTGGCAAAATCGCCGCAATCGTCGATCAACGTGCTGATATCTATATCTCCCTATCCGGCAAGTCTGCCCCCAAGGACTGGGACATGGCCGCACCGGAATTGATCCTGACTGAAGCAGGCGGCAAGTTTACCCACTTCAATGGCGATCCACTCCGCTACAACACTGGTGATGTCAATCAGTGGGGGGGACTGATGGCTTCCAACGGTCGCTGCCACGAACAACTCTGCACCGAAGCAAGCCGCATTCTGGCTGCCCTAGACCGAGCTGCCACCCCCCAGCCCTGACCTAAACATGCGTCAGTTCTGGTAAAGCGGCTTTTAGGTCACCGTGCCCGGCGCGGTGACCCAAAACCCTTGCTGTTCCGTGCACATCGCGCACGGAACAGCAAGGGTTTTGGACTAGACTGCCGCCTTGCTCAACAGCTTTGCTGCGCTAATTTCACAACGGGTCACTTTGCCGCGGTTGTCGATCAGGCGCAGATAGCGTAGCCCTACGTCCTCAACTTTGTAGCGGTTGCCGTCAAACTCCACCTCATCCCCCACATCGATCGTGGGGGCATCGGGCAGAAAAACGTATTCCGTCTTCGATTGCCGCTCTAGCAGGCCTTCCACAACTGAAAGCTCGTATTCCAGTTCTTGCAAGCGATCGCGCCGATGAATGCGTTCCATCCAGTCGTGATACTTAGCACTACAAGACTGGCCCAATTGTCGCTCTCGCATGGGGAGGTTGGTGTGGGTGAGCAGCCAGCATTTGGGGTTGAGGAAATCTGGCTCAATCCGCACATTGGCAGGGGCAATTTCGCCCGATTTCTGGATAGACGCAATTTGTTCAAGCAGGCGATCGCGCTCTGCTTGCAAATAAGGACTCACCATAGTTGACTCACCATGAATGAACGTTGGACAAATCAGAAAACTGGTTTACACCCAAATCCCAGAAGCGCCGTCACTGAAAGCGGCTGATTTGAAGTATGGATTTTGGGAAGTATGGATTTTGGGATCAGAGATACATGAAGTGCATTTCTGATCCGATCCAAAAAATGACACCTGGGTTCAGCAGTGCCGTAATTTTTATGTCTGTGATCGTAGGAAAAGTTGGCCCTTTTCCAGCAAAACACTCTCACGCGAACCATAACAAGCAAGTGAACACTTTGTCTGGGTTCGTGTCGCAACTGCAATAAAGCGCCAAAAAAGTTATAAAAATGCCCAACTCTCTCCTGTCAGACTAGGCTGTCAGATCATGCTCTTCGCCACAATTGCCCTAATCGCCACAATCACACAATCACAATAAATTAGTCCCGTTCATCGGACGATCTTGAGTGGAATTTTGTAAACTAACTAACGGGATGTTGCGTTAGAGGGTTCAGTCAGGTGCGCCTGTTTAAGACAATTGCTGGTCTGCGGACGTACCTGTCGATGGCACAAACGGGGACGTTGCAAGAGCAACTGGAGGGCGACTGTTCCTCCGATTCCGAATGGCTTGAGAAGACAGGTAGGTCTGCAAAAACAGTGGGATTGGTGCCAACGATGGGCGCATTGCATGACGGGCATCTTAGCCTAGTGCAACGAGCGCGGCAGGATAATGACATCGTAGTGGTCAGTATTTTTGTGAATCCCCTCCAGTTTGGCCCCAATGAAGATCTGCAGCGCTATCCTCGCACCCTAGAGCAAGACTGCGCTCTATGCCAGCAAGCTGGGGTTGATGTAGTTTTTGCGCCCTCCCCGGAGGAACTCTATGGTACCGCCCACCCCCTTCAACACACTGCCCTGACCGAGGTCATTCCCCCCGCTGCCATGATGGCAGTATTGTGTGGGCCGATACGGCCTGGTCATTTTGAGGGCGTTGCCACAGTCGTCACTAAATTATTTGGTATTGTGCAGCCTAATCGCGCCTACTTTGGACAAAAAGATGCCCAACAATTAGCTATCTTGCAGCGTGTTGCCCAGGATTTGAATTCTCCTGTAGAGTTGGTTGCCTGCCCAATCGTGCGAGAACCGGATGGACTGGCGATGAGCTCTCGCAACCGTTACCTGTCTGCGGAAGAACGGGCTGAGGCCAGCGGCATTTTTCGCAGCTTGCAAAAGGCAGAACACGCCTTTCGTCGTCGTCTTGAAGCAGCAGATCGGTCTCAGAGCGATCGCACCCTCCTGCTGGCCACCGTCCACGCTGAGTTGGCTCGCACTCCCGCCTTCCAGGTAGAATACGTCGATCTGGTTCACCCCCAAACCCTGGAGCCGCTAGAGCAGATTGAGCAGGCTGGGCTGCTAGCGATCGCTGCCCGTCTAGGAACAACTCGCCTAATTGACAACATTATCCTGCGCAACCGCAAACCCATCGTTGCCCTGGATGGTCCTGCTGGGGCTGGCAAATCGACTGTGGCGCGGCGGGTCGCACGAGAGCTAGGTGTGATGTACCTGGATACAGGAGCAATGTACCGGGCAGTCACTTGGCTAGTGTTGCAGTCAGGGATTGCGATTACAGATGAACCTGCGATCGCAGAGTTAGTCAGCCAGTGCGAAATTCGCCTCGAAGAACCCGCCGCCGATAGCACAACAGACGTGCCTCAACCGCTGCAAGTCTGGATCAATGAGCAGAATGTCACCCAGGCGATCCGTAGTGCCGAGGTGACAAGCCAAGTGTCGGCAATTGCAGCCCAGGCTGCCGTCCGGCAAGTGTTGGTGCGTCAGCAGCAAGCCTACGGTCGCCAAGGAGGCATTGTGATGGATGGACGCGATATTGGCACCTACGTTTTTCCCGATGCTGAACTCAAAGTTTTTCTGACGGCTTCAGTTCAAGAACGTGCTCGTCGCCGCCAGCTTGACTTGCAAAATCAGGGTCAGCCCATTCCTGACTTAGAGACGCTAGAGGAGGCTATCTATCAGCGGGATATGAAGGACAGCACCCGAGCGATCGCTCCCCTGCGCAAAGCGGCTGATGCGATTGAGCTGCAAACTGATGGCATGACCATCGAGGAAGTGACGGCTCGAATCGTGCGACTGTATAAGGAAAAGCTCTCGCCCTCGCTTGTCCGCTAACCTCAGTTTAGCTGAAGAGGATTTTGGGGCACTGCGCGGTGTGCGGTGCCCCAAAATTTTTCCCCAAAATCTTTTGGTTGTCCCAAATTCACGTTAATTGTTATAGCGCTACTTATAGCGCTACACGCGTAGGTGAGGACAAAGTGTTGTGTGGGAAACCCCGCGCCGCAGGGTTTCCCACACAACACTTGTTACATAGCTATTACATAGCGCCATAATGCTAATAAACCCAAAGGGGTCTAGGCGCTTCGCCGCCGGCTAGCAGTTTCACCGCTGCCCGCCGGCGTCAAGAATTGGCAATGGAATAACGCCCTCGCGGTCGTTACTGTTCCGGGTCAGAATTTGTCTCTCCCAATTCCTCCGGCTTATTCACTTCTTCCTTGAAGCCCCGCAGTGTTTTGCCGAGGGCACTGCCCAACTCAGGAATTTTTTTGGGGCCAAAAATAAAAATTGCAACGATGGCAATAATGGCCACTTCAGGCCAGCCTAGACCAAACATGACTATCTCCTGTCGCTAACGCACTGCAACCTAGACCCCTCAGAAGACTCTGGCAAATGCTGCTTGAGCCTTTCATTCTCCTAACGTCAGTTCGGGTTAAGCAGGGTTCGAGGCATCGCGCCCTGTCTGGTGCCCCAAACCCCTTAATTTTCCGCGCCCATTATGTACGGAAAATTAAGGAATTCAGCTTATCCGAAATTCACGTTAATTCTCATTCTATGGCGCTACGCGCTCATGATGTAAAACGCGTTTTGTGGGAAATCCCACGCAGCAGGGCTTCCCACAAAGCGCTTTGTCCTCACCTAACGTCGTATTACTTGTAGCTATCTGTTTGCACGTAGTTGATTCGGCAAGCTTCTCTGATGCCGTATTGCGGACGAATAAACCGATCCAACTGGGCTTCAAAAAACTGACGGTTCATCATCAGGTGGCGGGGATTGGGGTCATCCAGTGGATACAGGAGCGCAGCACGGGTGGCCTGAATCACGGCAGAGGTGACGTTATACATCGAACGCTGGAAGGCGATGCCCAGTTGCACCAGAATATCGTCCTTGCCCCGACAATTAGCCAAGAAGTAGTCCTTTAAGTACTTGGGCAGGAAGTGATACATATCCTGGTGCAGCAGTGTGGGCGGAATCCCGGCGGTGCCCACTGGAAACTTGTCTGCAAACAAAATGCCGTAGTGGAAATCGACCTGCTCGTCGGGCACCTGACCAGCCTGGGCGTTGTAGGACTTGGTGCCGCGGAAGGGGGCGGTGCGGTAGAAAACCGCTTCTACGTAGGGCCATGCTGCCTCGTAGAGCCACATAAACCCCTTCGACTTGGGAACGATTTCGTAGCACTCTCCACCAATGTAGACATGGTGGTAGATTGGGCGACCAGCAATCATAAAAATGCCCTTGACCAGGAAGTCCATCGCATCCTTGACTGTGGTAAAGGTGCCTTCTTCGTAGCGATCGCTCATCTCGAAGAACACTGGTGCCATGATCTCCCAGAACAGGCCCAGGATCGACATATAGGTGGCCATCCGCGCTTGTTCCAAGAACATTTGGGGGAACACCTTGTGGAGGGCTAGCAGCGGACGGTAGAGGGGGTTGTGGTTGAGGTAGGCGACGATCGCCCGGTTCGCGTTGGTGATGTATTCTTCAGAATCTAGGAAAGGCTCCAGATTACCGCTCATGCGGTGCCACATCATTGCCCGTGCTAGGTCTTCCGAGAACTCCTGGTTGATCCGGTCGTGCCAGAGGTGGTGCAGCAAGCGGGGCATTTTGCAAGTTTCCCCCTTGGCCATGAACTCTAGGAGTTCCTGGTGGGCGGTGGGATAGCCACGCCACAGGCGCAGGTCTGCGTCATCCCCAGCGTAGTGGTTGTGTCGCTCAAAGTAGTCCTGCGTCGGCATGTACTTGAAGAAGGGCAACGGGTCGATAAAGACGCGCTCGCCCAGATAGAGCAGGTCACGCCAGTAGAAGTCCATCGGGATGGAGTACGCCTTATACATGCCGATGATTTTCATCAGGTTTTCAGGCGTATCTGGAACCATCGAACCGCCCGCTTCAAAACGATGGACAATCTCCGCTAGGGGGTGCGTTGAAGGAGGAAGCTTGGTAGGAGAGGGGGGAAGAATGGTCGCTGTCATGGCCGTTGAGGATAGGAGCGTGGATAAAGGGAAAGTGGACGTTAAAACCGAGAGGGGAAAGCCGTATCCTGTTCCAAATTCCTGACTATGGTTGGTCTGTTTGGTCTAGTTGGGCTGACTCACCACCTGATGGCTGATTGCGAGGAATTGGGCTAGGAGCTATAACCGAGTGCCACAAGTCCTCTAATGAGCTTGGGTTGACTGAGATTGGGTTGACAGTGCAGGGGCGGTGAGGGCGATCGCCTGGGTTGGCTCCTGGGAGTCGGTGGCTCCAGTTGCAACACGCCATTCGGGAGTCTCTGCGGGCAGGCTTGCCACGATCGCCGTTGAGGTCGATTCGGTCCAGCGCACCAGCCAAGTTGGCTGCACCCCTAGGAAGAAAATTACTGCCGTCAGGGCAAGAGCTGGCGCCTGTTCCGCCAGCGTTACTCGAGGATAGTAGGCCGTTCTGTTATCGAGCCGACCAAAGCAGGTGCGGTTCAACAAAATGACGAAGTATACGGCCGTCAGGCCAGTCCCCACAACCGCCAGCAGGGTGGGCAGGGGGAAAGTAGCATAGGTGCCCTGGAAGACCAAAAACTCTGCCACAAATCCTACCAGCCCAGGAATACCAGCACTTGCCATGCCAGCCAGCACCAGTAGGGCACTGGTAAGAGGGAGTCCCCGCAGGGGGTTGAGCAAACCGTTGAGGACATCAAGTTCGCGGGTGCCCACTTTCTTCTCAATGATGCCAACTAAGTAGAACAACAGCGCCAGAATGAGGCCGTGGCTGATCATCTGGGAGACCGCCCCCACCATCGCCAGGGGAGTGAGAGCCACGGTGCCCAGCAGCACATAGCCCATATGACCGATGGAACTGTAGGCAACCATCCGCTTGATATCTTTCTGGGCGATCGCCGCCATTGCTCCGTAGAGGATACACACTGCTGCGATAATTCCCAGACCCGGAGCAACCACCTTCCATGCCTCTGGGAACAGACCCAAACCGTAGCGCACTAAACCGTAGGTTCCCAACTTCGCCAGCACACCGCCCAGCAGAATGGCGACGGGAGTTGCTGCTTCCACGTAGGCATCGGGCAACCAAGTGTGCAGCGGCACAAGTGGGATCTTGATGCCGAAACCGGCCAGGAGCAGGGTTAACAACACCACCTGCGTGCGAATCGACAGGCCCTGAGTCTTGATCACCTCGTAGTCAAAGCTGCTAGCATCCGTCAGCCAGCGCAAGGCCAGGAAGCCCACCAGCACCAGCAGACCCGAAATTGCCGTGTAGATGAGGAACTTTATGGCAGCGTAGTCTCGCTTTGCACCCCCCCACACCACAATCATTAGGTAGAAGGGGATTAGCTCTAGTTCGTAGAACAAAACGAACAGCAGCAGGTTTTGGGCCGCCAATGCCCCCACAATCCCAGCATTTGCTAGTAGCACCAACACATAGAACAGACGCTGGCGATCGCTGCCATTGACGCCATTGACAATCCAGATCGCGGCGCTATAGACCACTGCTAGGGTGAGCAGGTTGGTCAACACCACCAATGGCAACGACAGACCATCGACTCCCAGGCTATAGTTCAACCCCAGAGTAGGAATCCAGCGAATATACTCCTGCATCTGGAGGGCCGGGTCACTCAGGTCAAGCTGGAACAACAGGTAGAGAGAACCAGCGAACAGCAGGGAAGAAAGGGCGATCGCCCCCAGACGAATTTTGTGGGTGGGAACAGCCGCAGGCAACAAGGCCAGAACGAGGGCACCAATCACAGGTAGCCAGATCAAAAGACTCAGCATGGGAAAGAACGTACTCCGGGCTAAGGGGATGAAGAGTGATAGCAACCAAGGGGGTGCTGAGGATGGGAGCAGGAGTCAATCCCTGCGTGGGAGGGCTGCCCCCACATCCCCTAGTCCTATCCAAAGCATCGACTGCTATCGACTGCCGAAGAAATGGCAGGACTTGAGGGGATAAAAATCCAGATCAATTCAAAGAGAACGTAGCACCCAATGTTCAGCCGCAAATCTGAATACTCTCAACTCGTCACCAATGACAAGTGCGAGATCAGCGGCCAGCTAACCAGTAGAGCCAGGAAAGTAATTCCCAGCAGAATGGTCAGCACATAGAACTGGGCCTGACCAGACGTGCTGTACCTCAAGCTTTGACCACTGAAGACTGTAACTGTACCAAACAAGTTGACGATACCATCCACCAGGAACCTATCAAAGAAGGCTGTGATGGTCGATAGAATGCCGACAAACAGCACAATCGTTGAGCGATACAACTTGGGTGTGTAGAAGTCGTAGGCCAACAAGTCTTGAACGGCTTTGATAGGAAACTCCACTGGCTTTTTGATGTAACTCCCCAGGAAAACGACGCCACCAATACTGAGGCCGAAAATTGTAGACCAAATGAACAGCAGCGCCACATCTTTATTGATGGTTGCCCAGTCGGGCAGCAGGCCAATGGCTTGCAGGATCAGTGGCAGGTGCAGAACAAATCCCACCATGATGACTGTTGGCAACGTCATTGGCCAAAACACCTCAGGTGAACGAGCCGTCATCGGCTTAGGCTGGTTGCCCCAGACCAAGCTAAAGACGCGCATCAGGCTGAAGGCTGCCAAAGCATTCACCACCAGCAACAGACCTAGCAGCATAGGCCGAGTTGAGATCAGTTCATCACCCAAGTCGAGCATTGCCCAGAAGCCGCCAAAGGGTGGTAGAGCAATCAGTCCAGCCGTCCCTACCAGAAAGGCAATGCCTGTAATCGGGCGACGCGCCCAGAGGCCACCGTACTGGCGGATGTCTTGCGTAATGCAGTTCCAGATGATGCAGCCGATCGCCATCACCAGCAAGGCCATCGAGAAGGCATGGCTGAGGGTCATCAGAAAGGCCGCTTCGACCTGCTGCACACCCACGGCAATGAACACTACCCCTAGGTAGGCGCTCACTAAGTAGGACAAGCATCGCTTCAGGTCAATCTGGGCGATCGCAATCAACGTCCCTCCCAATGCCGTCACCGCGCCAATAAAAATGCAGGCATTCAGAGTAAAGGGAGAGAGCGCCAGCACAGGTTCTAGCTTGATCAGCACCCAAGCCCCCGTTGCCACCACCACTGAGTTCCGCAGGATTGAAGCAGGGATGGGACCTTCCATGGCTTCGTCCAGCCACAGGTGCAGAGGAAACTGAGCGCATTTCCCCATCGGCCCAGCAATTAGAGCCAGCCCCACTAGGCTCATCAGCGTTGGGTCTACCTCCGCAGTCTGTGCCCAAGTTGCCAGTTCGTCGAAGTTCCAAGTGCCCGCCAGAGGATAGATGGCGAGCACTCCCATCAGCAAAAACAGGTCGCCAACCCGCTTAGTCAAAAATGCATCACGGGCACCCGTAACCACCAGCGGTTGATTAAACCAGATGCCAATGATCAGGTAGGTCGCCAGGGTGAGAATTTCCAGAACCACGTAGGCGAAGAAGAGAGAATCACACAGCACCAGCGCACACATGCCCGCTTCAAACAGCGCCAGCAGTGAATAGAACCGTGCCCAGCCCCAGTCCATCTCTAGGTAGCCGATGGCAAAGACCTGAGCCAACAGGTTGAGCATGGTGACAACCACGATTGCCCCCACGGTCAGTGAAGAGATCTCAATGGGAATGCTGAGATCTAGACCAGCGACCTGGAGCCAGGGCAGGGAAAACTCGATCGGAGCCTGCCCATTATTCAGTCCAATCAGCGCCAACAGACCATGAGTAAATGCAAGCAGCGTCATCACCACATTTAGATACCCCGAAGGGCGAGGACCAGTGGCATGGGTGATGGCGGGGAACCAGAAGATGGAGAGCAGCATCCCGAGCAACGGGTAAAGGGGGATGAGCCACGCAGACTGCACGAACATCTGAATCATCGATACCAAGCCTTACTGCGAAGTGAACCGAGGGCGAAAGCGGCAAATGAGACTAGCAAAGAGAATAGATTAGCGACAGTCGATACTGCCGCTAGACCTACCAACAGGTGTGCGGAGCTTGGCAATCAGGGTGGACACCTTACCCATTTCATAGAGTAAAATCTATGAGGCTCCGTTGAAAATTGCTGAAAATCTATTCTTTAGCAATTCTAAATGAATCGCGCTCACCCCTTTCTTGAGGAACTCTAAAAAAAACTAATTCATCCCATAGAAGTAACCTAAGATGAAGGGTTTGGCCTGCGTGATGAAGCTAAGCAGCATCATATAACAAGGAATCAACCATGTGCTCGATACTATCCATGATGGTCTTCAAGGGTAGTGATAAGGTTTTTCTATGCCTCAAGTTGATGGGCTGTTAGGCGTGCAGTAGGGCTGTGTTGGCAAGCATAGCAGTTTGGCCTAGATCACCAGTAACTACTGCGGGGTAGGCAGGTTGAGCAGTTACGATTTTGTTTGCCAACTAGAAGATTTTGTTTGCTGATTAGGATAAAAGGATTAGACTGAACTATTCAAGTTGATTCGGCAGTTTGAAAGCGTTTGAGCCAATCGTTTATGCCTTCGCCGCTGTCTCGTTTTTCACGTTCTCAAACTCGCAAAATTCCGCTCCAATCGGTGCTGGTTGTGCCCTTTGTGCTGCAAGTTGTCGTGGCGGTTGGGCTAACTGGTTTTTTGGCCCACCGCAATGGGCAAAAAGCTGTCAATCAACTAGCAGATGAAGTGATGGAGCAGATTGGCGATCGCGTTGACCTATACCTGTGCCAGCAATTAGAGACGCCTCACCTGATCAACCGTTTGAATGCAAATATGCTCCGCCTCGAGGGCAGTACTGTTCGCACAAACAACGTATCTGGACTGCAACAACACCTGCTGCAACAGATGCAGACATTTCCGTCGGTCAGTCGAGTGGCGATCGCCACTGCCGCAGGCAACGTGATCGAGGCGGTCCGCTTACCGGGCCACCCCCCCGAAGTTCGCCAACGCCCTAGTGCTGCGGCTGACCTACTGTCATCCCTCTCACGTCTGCCTCCAGTCACTAGCCCGGCTTCCGTCCCACCAGCTCCAGTGGAGCCAGGAGACGATGCTGCCCAACCTTCCTGGTATCGGGCGATCGCCCAGGCTGGCAAGCCCATCTGGAGTGACATTTACCCAGTTCAGCAAAGCCATCACGCTGCCAACGAAGTGGACTTTGCCATGGCCGCGGGGCTGCCCTACTACGATGCCCAGGGCAAACTGCTGGGTGTGCTAGCGACTGAAATTCATTTGCAGCAGATCATCCAATTCCTCAGGAGTATTTACACGAATGAGCCAGGGCAGGTGTTTATTATGGAACCCTCTGGCCTGTTGGTTGCCACGTCTACTCGGGAATCCATGAGGGATCAAGCCCAGCGTGTTTTAGCCGTCAACAGTATTGATCCTGAGATCAGCGACATTGCTCTGGCATTGAACCAACAGTTTGGCGATTTGAACCAAATCAATCAGGGGGGAGTCACCTTCCGCGCCAAGGCGGATGGCAAACGCCACTTTGTGCGTGTAGTGCCCTACCGGGATGAGTGGGGACTGAAGTGGCTGCTGGTGATAGCGGTGCCAGAATCTGAGTTCATGGCCACCATTGATGCCAATACGCGCTCGACAATCCTGCTGTCTATTGCAGCCCTGTTGGGGGCGATCGCCGTTGGGCTGCTGACCTCTGACTGGATTGTGGACCCAATTTTGCGGTTGAGCCGTGCCAGTCGAGCGATGGCGCTGGGGCAGTGGGAATTGCCCGTGGATGAGTCCAGCCGGATTGAAGAGTTAGAAGTGCTGGCTTGCTCCTTTAATCAAATGGGTGAGCATCTTCAAGCATCGTTTGACCAGGTGAAAACAGCACTGCAAGAGTCGGAAGAGCGCTTCACCAAAGTCTTTCGTAGTAGTCCCGATGCCATCAGCATTTCATCCATGGCGGATGGCAAATACCTAGAGGTCAACGAGAGCTTTTTACATCTGTTGGGGTTTGACCGGGCGGCTGTGATTGACCGCACCCCCGAAGATCTGAATCTCCTGACCCAGACTGAACAAGCCGAGGAGTTTTGTCGGTTGCTGAAAGCCCAGGGGCAGGTGCGCAACTTTGAGATGGAGTTTCGCAGTCAACGGCAGGAGATCCTAACAACGCTGGTGTCAGCGGAAATGATCGAACTGGATGGTAAGCCCTACCTCCTGGCCGTGGCCCGCGACATTACTGAACGCAAGCGACTGGAACTGGCGCTGCAAGCGTCCGAAGCCAAACTGAGGGATGTGTTGAATACGGCGATCGCTGCCATTACTTGCTTCCGCGTTTACCCTGATGGTCGGGTGCAATTTGAGTACTGTTCCGAGAGTCACGAAGTGGTGTTTGGGTATAGCTCCAGCGAACTGCAGGCTGAGCCTTCGCTGTGGAGCAGCGGCGTCCATCCAGAAGATGTTCACCGCACATCCCTGCATCTGCTGCCGCAGGAGCACAAAGACACTGTGGCAACCACAGAATATCGTTTCTATCACAAGAACGGGCAACTGCGTTGGATTCTGGACAACCTCACCATGCGCTGGGATGCTGCTTCCCAGTGCTGGTTTATTACGGCGGTTGCAATTGATATCACCGACCGCAAGCAAGCCGAGGAAGACCGCCGACGCAGCGAGGAACGGCTGCGCGATGCCCAACGAGTTGCCCGGATCGGCAGTTGGACCTACGACTTGGTGACAGACCAGGCCACGTGGTCAGAAGAACTCTTTCATATTCTGGGGCGCGATCCAGCCCTGGGTGCTGTTTCCATGATGGAGGTGCTGAAACAGTACGTCCACCCTGGCGATCGCATGACTCTGCAACGATTAGTCGAACAGGCGATCGCCACGGGTGAACCCTTCTGTGCCGATGTGCGCCTGATGCATCCGGATGGTTTGATGCATTTTGTGGAGGTGCGAGGCAAACCTATCTTTGATGGCCTGGGTCAGGCCATTGGCTTAGTGGGGACAACGATGGATATTAGTGCCCGCAAACGGGCGGAAGCAGCACTCAGGCGGAGCGAAAACCAACTCCGCCAGATCACCGACAGTCTACCAGCCTACATTGCCTATCTCGACACCCACGAGTGCTACCAGTTCATCAACAAGACCTACGAAAGCTGGTTTGGGGTGCCCCGTGAAACGCTCTACGGTAAACATATCCGCGATGTGTTGGGGGAAGCAGACTACGCAACAATTCAGCCCTACCTGGAGTATGCCTTGATGGGCAACCCCATTGGCTACACTGTAGAGCGGGCAAACCCTAGCGGCGTCATGCGATCGCTAGAAGTCTCCCTAGTGCCCGATATTGATACCGACGGCTGGGTGCGCGGCTGCTACAGCCTTGTCCTGGATGTCAGTAGCCGTAACTTGGCAGAGATGGCATTACGGGAGAGTGAGGCAAAGTTTCGCAGTGCGTTTCATAACACCGCAGTCGGCATGGCGCTGGTGTCATTGCAGGGGCAAATTCTCGATGCCAATGCCGCCTTATGCCGTATTCTGGGGTATTCCAAAATTGAACTGTTGAGCCTCTCCTTCCAAGACCTCTACTGCCCCGAAGAGCGCGAGTCGTTTCTGGCGTTGCGCGATCGCACCATTGCGGGCGATATGTCCTGGTTCCAGTTAGAAAAGCGCTGCTGCCACAAAAATGGGGCAACGATTTGGGGGCAGTTGATCGTCTCGCTGGTGCGAGACGATCAGCAGCAACCACTCTACTTTGTGGTTCAACTCCAGGACATTACTCCGCGCAAACAGGTGGAGGCCGAACGCCGGACCACCGAGGCGGCCTTAAACCGCAGTGAAGCAACAAATCGGGCGATTCTACGAGCACTGCCTGACTTACTGATCCGGATGCGGGCAGACGGCACCATTCTAGGAGTACTCAGCAACGGTTCGATTCGTGTGCTGAATGCCGATATCTTCTTCCAGTGCAATCACATTTACGAAGCCCTTCCCCGCGACATTGCAGACCAACGCCTGACCTACGTGCGGCGTGCGTTAGAGACAGGCCAGCCGCAACACTACGAATATGAACTGGAGTTTGACGGCGAGATTCAGTATGAAGAGGCCCGCATTGTCGTCAGTGGCGAGGATGAAGTGCTGGTGGTGGTGCGGGACATCAGCGAACGCAAACGCATGGAACAGCAACGCCGGCAGGCCGAGGCGGAGCGCCAGCGGGTGAAAGACCAGTTGGTTGAGCAGCAAGCGTTTCTGCAAAACGTGATTGATGTCGTCCCCAGCCTGATCTACGTGAAGGACTGGGAGGGACGCTTCATTCTGGCCAACAAGGCGATCGCCAGCCTCTATCAGACAACTCCCGATGCTTTGGTGGGGCGACAAGAGAGCGAATTTGGGTTGCTCACGCCCGAACAGAACGCCCGCATCACCGCCAACAACCTGGAGGTGATGACCACCCGACGCCCCAAAATTATTCCTGCAGAAGCCTCTACAGATGCTGCGGGCAACCGCTGCTGGTACTACACCATCCTCACGCCTTTTCTAGACAGCGAAGGACGGGTGCAGGGCATTCTCGGTTGCTCGACGAATATTACCGAACTCATCCTGGCCGAGGTTTCGCTGCAGCAGGCCAAGGAAGTGGCAGAGGCACAAAACCGTGCCAAGAGTGACTTTTTGGCAAACATGAGCCACGAGTTGCGATCGCCCCTCAATGCCATCTTGGGGTTTGCCCAACTCTTGCAGCGATCGCCTGGACTCAACGCCATGCAGCAGGACGCCCTGGAAATCATCAGCCGCAACGGACATCACTTATTGAACCTAATCAACGATGTGCTGTCGATCTCCAAGATTGAAGCCAATCAGCTGACCCTTGACGAAACCCAGTTTGACCTGTTTGAGTTGCTCGATCAGCTACACCACACCTTTCTGCTGCGGGCACAAGAGAAGGGATTGACTTGGGGGTGCGATCGCAGTGCTGATGTTCCCCAATACATCCAGACCGACGAACGCAAACTCACCCAAGTGCTCTACAATCTCGTGGACAATGCCATCAAATTTACTGACCAGGGTTGGGTAGTGCTGCGAGTACAGCGCGGGAAAGCCCAAGATTTGAGGACTTCCTGTCCAGACACTGCTGCTACCCAACTGCTTGAGTTTTCAGTGGAAGACTCTGGCCCTGGCGTGGCTCCGGCTGACCAAGCTCGCATCTTTGAACCCTTTGTGCAAACCGAGACTGGACAGCGGTTGCGGCAGGGAACTGGCTTAGGACTCACCCTCAGTCACCGCTTTGTCCAGATGTTGGGGGGAGACCTGAGGCTGAGCAGTGAACTTGGCGTGGGGAGTTGCTTTACGTTTCAAATTCCGATTGGGGTCGTGCATCCCGAAGTTGGGGATAGTGCCGATCGCCCAACGCAAAGGATTGTTGGTCTGGCTCCTGGTCAACCCACCTACCGGGTTCTGGTGGTGGATGATCACCCAGAAAATGCGCAAGTGCTGGAGTATTTGTTAGCGTCTGTTGGCTTTGAGGTAATAACGGCGCCGGGGGGCAAAGAGGCGATCGCCCAGTGGGAAACGACGACCCCTCACCTGATCTTGATGGATTTGCAGATGCCAGGCATGGATGGCTGTGCAGCCACTCGGGAAATTCGGCGGCGCGAGCAAGAGCGGGAGGACGCCACCACGACACCAACCTGCATTATTACCCTGAGCGCCAGTGCGTTTGATGCCGATCGTCAGCGCGTCCTAGAGGCAGGCTGTAATGCATTTATGAGCAAACCCTATTCCGAGACAGTACTGTTTGAGACCGTCCAAACCCACCTAGGGGTTGAGTACGTATATCAAACTGTGCATCAAACCATGGCGGTGAGCAGTCAACTGCCCCAGTCCTTCGACCCGGCCAACCTCCCCAGGATGCTGAAGGAATTGCCGACTGAGTGGTTGGAGCATTTGCGTGTTGCTGTCCTGACCGCGGATGGCCAGACGGCCCGTCAGCTCTTGCAAGAGTTGCCTGTCACACAGGCGCCACTGGTATTGACCTTGACGAGCTTGATCCAGGACTTTGAATTTAGCACGATTCTCAGCAGTCTCCAGCAGGTCCTGGGTTAACGCCGCAATGCTCACTATGAAACCCAAACGTTGGCGGTTT
>DVEB01000260.1 GCA_015295905.1 Synechococcales cyanobacterium M55_K2018_004 | reverse complement strand
AACCCTTGCTGTTCTGTGCGCGACGCGCACAGAACAGCAAGGGTTTCAGCTTATCCCGAATTCACGTTACATTAATTTTTTGGAACAGCCGATTGAACCGCCTCCCGCAGGCGGATGGCCTGCTGCGTAACCATGCTCCAGTCGCCTCTGGCGATCGCCGCTTGCGGAAATAACTGCCCTGCTAGTCCCACTGCCACAGCTCCTGCTTGGATGAACTGATGGGCATTCTCGATCGTCACCCCCCCTGTGGGAATTAACGGAATTTGGTTGAGAGGCTCGCGGATGGCTTTCAGGTACTCCACTCCCCCAACCACTTGAATGGGGAAGACTTTGACACAGGTTGCTCCGGCCTGCCATGCAGTCAAGATTTCTGTAGGGGTCAGTGCTCCTGCGACGATTGGCACCGCTTGTGTAATAGCGGCATGAATCAGGAGTGGAGCGGCATGGGGCGTAAACAAAAACTGCGCGCCTGCGGCGATCGCTGCTTCCACATCGGCTACCGATAGCAATGTACCGGCGCCAATGACGTGGTCGGGCAGCTCACGCCGCAGCGCAGCGATCAGTTCGGCAGGGCGATCGCTGTTCCAGGTTACCTCGATCAAGCGCATGCCCCCCGCTGCAACGGCTCTTGCCATCTGCTGCCCCAAGCCAATGTGCGCTGAACGAATAACGGCGATCGCCCGCTCTTGCCGCACTAGGGAGAGCCAGATGGCAGATGCAGGATGTGTTACAAAGTTGACGATGGAATCACTACTAGGGTTCATCATCATAGTTGCCGGACAATTTTCAGGACTGCTGCTCGATGCAGATACAGAGAGTAGGACAACAGGTCACCACCTACCCTCTTCCTTCTTCTTCTTCTTTCATGTTTCTAGGATTGCATTCCCAGACTCCATCACCAGGCCAAAAAATCTTGGCGAAACCACCCTTTTCATGCATAAAATGAAAACAATATGAAAAGTATCGTGAGTCGTTGCCTGTGGAGTCTACTACTAACCCGGCAAGCTTGAGCTACTCTGCTGAGGCCACCTTGACTAAGGCCCCCGTCGTTCAAGCAACAGCAGTGCTTGATCCAGCATTGCATCTAGAAGCCTGTGCTGAAGCTCTGGAACAGTCACTCAAGCGGTCAGCGCAGTGTCCGGCAGGTTTTCCCGATGCCTGTCCCGATGCTCCTTCTGATGCCATGGTGCGCGAAATCTCTAATGACTCCATTGGTTTCAAAGCTGAGTTGCAAATTTTCCTCTCCACTTTCTTCACTATTTTTCTGGCTGAGGTGGGCGACAAAACCCAACTCACCGTTCTTCTTATGAGTGCAGAGTCTCAGTCTCCCTGGGTTGTCTTTTTAGGTGCTGGAGCCGCCCTCATTTCCACGAGTCTATTTGGTGTGCTGCTGGGACGGTGGCTGTCTACCCAGCTTTCTCCCAAGACCCTTGAAACCTCTGCTGGGCTCCTGTTGCTCGGGATTTCTCTCATGCTGGGTTGGGAGTTTTTCAACTCACTGGCCTGATTGACCATTATTTCCTGATTGCTCCTGATGAACTGGCATCTTTTGAGTTTAAGCTTTGCGATGGTCTTTGTCTCTGAACTGGGTGATAAGAGCCAGTTGGCGGCGATCGCCCTGGGGGGGAGTACTCGCTCCATGCGGGCCGTATTTCTGGGCACCGCTGTAGCCCTGTTGTTGGCTTCTTTCTTGGGGGTTATTTTGGGCGGCAGTGCAGCCCAAGTGTTGCCTACGCGCTGGGTGAAAGCGATTGCCGCCATTGGCTTTGCCGTCATGGGTGTACGTTTGCTGCTGTCTGCGCGAGAGTCAGATTTGCCTGAGACCTAGTGATTTCCGCTGAGTTTAATCACGTCAGCTTGGGGTAAAAAGGGTTTGGGGGCACCGCGCCCGGCGCGGTGCCCCCAAACCCTCTTAACCTGAACTGACGTTAATTAGACTAGCCACTCTTCAACCGCTTCTTCCTTCGTATTGGTGCGGCGTTCGGGAGTCTCGCGGGTGAACTTCATGTGAATTGCACGAGTCTGCTCTCCGTCTGCAGCAACCGCCATAATCGGATAGTCAATCAAACCATCTTGGAAGGACATCTGGAAGCGGAAGGTACCGTCAGGATTGAGCTTGATAGGCTGTCCCCCAATTGTCACAGTTGCGTCAGGCTCTGTTGCACCATAAACGATCAGTTCTGCATCGGCGATCAACCAGAATTTGCGTGGCCGGATCGGTGGAGCCGACGCCGAGAAGCCAACCCCTGACATGGTGAGACCCGACATCGTCGGTACTGCCCACATTCCTACCCCAGAGGGGAAGATATAGGAGCTAATGGCGCTCTCTGGAGCGACTGCTGCCATGTGAACCGAACCGAAGATGGAACCTGCAACGTGTTGCATGGAACCAAACAGTGAACCAGCGATCCGCTGAGATTCAGCAGACTGAGCCATGCCAAAGATTTCATCATAGATGGCATTGCCAGCAGCCGTCCTCTTGGTCGGAGACACCAGTTCATAGACCTTCTTGCCGCGCAGGTCTTCATCCCAATCAACGGTGATGAACTGATCCTCGATCCAGTCTGAAGGATAAACGGGAGGAATGTGAACTGGAGTAGAGCGAGCCAGCACCAGCCAACGACCGTCCAGCGTAATGTAGCCGATTTCAACCAAGTAGTCGCGATCGCTGACTGGGATCGGTAAATACCACTCCCGTGCCAACTCATCACATTCGTATTGCAGCACACTGTGGGGCCGCTGAAAGTTCATATCAATGTCGGTGACATCGTAGAAACGCAAGGCCAAGCGATAGCCACCCTGCCGTCGCAGTTCTTCCCGATGCTCGTTTGGCACATCCCAGTAAGCATAGGCCCACTGGGGATCGCGGGGCATCAAGACAATGCGGCTCTCGCCGTAGCCATCGGGTAAGTCCATCAGAGGCGCGTCCACCTCTGCCAAAGACCCCCCGGTACGGTCATCTTGTCCAACATCGAACTTCGCTGCTTCCACTGCTTCTTGTGCCTCCATGGTGCGGATTGTACTGGGAGCAACGCCACTAGCGCGTTGTGCCTCCTTAATTGAGAGGATTAACTGCTCCTTCCGCATCCGGCTGTAACGAGATACGCCATACTCGCTGGCAACCCGACGGAGTTGCCGTAAGGTCATTTCTTCGAGGGGTGGGCGTTCCTGTGTCATGTATTTCGCCTCCTGTTAGGGGTGAGGGCTTGAACTCAAACCCAGCAAATTTCTGGACACCGGGATCTTTTTGGGATCACGGGGATCAGTTAACTTGACTTTATAGTGCGGAAAACAAATCAATTGGTCAAGAGCCTGAACTCAAGAATTTAGAGCGATCTACGGTTTTTCAAGTAGATCAGGAATAGATCGGTCAAGATTTCATGATATTTTGTCCACTTTGGGATCACGCTGGGGATCGAATTTTTTATGGATGCTTGACAATATTTCGACTGAAATTTAGGCTGGCGTGAATTTCAGATCAACTAAACCCCGCGATGTTTCGTGTACGCCGTGCATAAAACATCGCGGGGTTTGAGGCACCGCGCACGGCGCAATGCCCCAAACCCCGCTTAACCCGAACTGATGTTTCTCTAATGCCGATTAATAGCGAATTTGCAACGTCACAGATGCTTGCACCTGCTGTTCGCCACCGACCACTGGCGTTGATGGAGCACTGTCCATTGCTCTTGCGGCCATGACTGGATAGGGTCGTGGCATTGGCGCGGTCGCATTAATCTGAATGCCGACCACTTCCTGGTTTCTCAGGCCTAGTGCACTCAATACCACATTGGCTTGGGTGCGGGCATCCTCAGTTGCTTCGCGCAGGGCAATTTCTCGTGCCCGGGCCAGTGCCTCATCGGAGGCAATAAAGCTCACGCCATTAATGCGAGTGGCTCCTTGACGCACGGCTTCGTCCATGACTTCACCCGCGGCGTCGGTGTCTAGCTCAAAGCTCACAATGTTGCTGGCGCTGTAGCCAACAATTCGCTGTTCATTGTTACGGTAGTTGTAAACTGGGTTCAAAGAAATTCCCGTCGTCTGCAGTTTACGGACATTGCGCGATCGCAGATAGTTGACTACTCGCGATGACCGTGCGGCTGCTTCCCGCTGCACCTCGGCAGCCGTTTCTCCCTGGACTTCTACACCGAGTTGCACCTGAGTGATCGTTGTTGCGACCATCTCGATTCCCTGTCCGGTAACTGTTAAAGTCCGTTCCATTGAACGCTCACTCGCAAAAGCAGGATGAATGGGGGTAAGGCTGAGGCAAGCCACTGCTAGGGGCAATACTGAAATCCAACGGGCGATCGCACCTCTGGATCGAAGCGAAAGGCGAGATTCCATACCATCTCCTCACTAGGAATTGTTGTTGTGTCGATGCCTCTACTTTGACATCCCGAGGCATAGAAGGCTGCTGAGTTACACTTTTAGCAACAATCCCGTAGCGACAATCCCTAGTAATACAGAATCCGTCTGTAAAGTAGCAGTTTGTCGTGGTGTAAACCGACTCAATAA
>DVEB01000069.1 GCA_015295905.1 Synechococcales cyanobacterium M55_K2018_004 | reverse complement strand
TTTCCGTGCGCGACGCGCACGGAAAAGCAAGGGTTTCAGCGTATCCCGAATTCACGTACTTTTAGCTTAGGAGAGGGACTTTGAGAGGCTCGGCTCCCCTGCTCCCAAGTTGGGAGCAGGGGCTGGGGGATGAGGGCAAATATGACATGCTTTCCATGGAGATCCCTCATTGCAACCGTTTTTCCACTGAAATTTGATTGAACTTTTCTGAGATTAATTTTGTTAGCTAAACGTAGTTCTTCTGTTAATTCAACTCCACAGAAAGCAAAGTACTTGAATCAAGCTTTTGTATGATCCCCATCTAGTTTCAACACAAACTCATTAGTTTTACCCAGGGAAAGGCTTTTAAGCAGAAATTTTTGATCACGCTTCGCAATCACTCCTCAAAACTAAAAACAATCTAAACCTAATTTTTTATTTGGGATCGCTCAAATTGTCTTTCAGCTTGCCTTTACCCCACTCATTTCAACAAAAGCCCGGAAACTGAGCAGATGAGAATGGAAGTAGCAGAGTATCGCTGTGTTACTCCTCATGAGCAAGTTCACGACGAATGTTTCAGCCTGTCGGCACTGTCGCTTCTATCAGGGAGAGGGCAGACGGGGTGGGCAATGCAAGCAATTGGGTGCTCCCGTTCAAGCAGGTTGGTCGGCCTGTCCGCTGGCTGCTCCCCTGTTTGCGGCAGAATGGGAAGCCTGTCAGAGCGTGGTCGCTGCAGGGCAACATTTGTTGGAGCCAGTGCTAGAGCCTGCCTACGAAGTCGCGAGTGTCGCTGCGTTTGAAAACCTGCCCTTAGCTGACCTATCGGTGCTGGAGCCGATCCCAGTGCCTATTGAAGTGACGATGGCTTAGCCGCATCTGAGGCGTAGTGAGGGAAAATCGGCGGCGACGGTCGGAGGATGTTCACTTTGAACTATTATGAATCTTGGAAAAGGTTCAACAAATTAGAGTTTCGTCATCTATGGATATCTTGACGCTGGGTTGGGTTTCTTTGCTGGTTGTTTTCACCTTCTCAATTTCCCTGGTCGTCTGGGGGCGCAACGGGTTCTAACCTGGAGTAGCAATGGAAGTCGAAAACTTAGCCTTAAGTATTTTGGCCGTTGTTTCCTTTGGCTTACTCATTCTGGTGACGGGGGGAGTTATCTATCTGACTACAGCAGAGTGGCGCGATCGCCGTCGTCAAGAACGAGAAAAGCGCGGACGTTAGGAATTCGCGACTCAATCCCGTATCCGCCATAGGATGCGTTAAGCCTAACCGTAACGCACTGTAGAGACTTTAGTTTCATGTCAACCGTAGATGCATTAGGCGCTCGCCGTAATGCCTTCTATGGTCTTTGAAGCGGCTGGCAAGGTCAGACTACTCTGACCCTGCCAGCATTTTTTATGGCCAGTTTGATGGCCAGCCCCCACAATTGACAGACTCTGTCGGTGATCAGTCGTGGTGATTGGCGCGAGTCCTAGCATCAGACAAACCACACGGCTGGAAAATTTAGGGCAAGATCAAAAAGCGATTTGGCAATAAACCACGATGACAACGACTCGCGATACCATTTCGACTGCACCTCCATCTGTTGCACACCTGCATCCTTTAGAACCCCTGAGCGCTGAAGAAATTACCCGCGCTGTGGCGATCGCCAGAAAAGAGCGCAACTTAGGGGCCACCTTCCGCTTTCCCTGTGTCACCTTGAAGGAACCGCCCAAAGCCTTTGTCCTGACCTACCAAGCAGGGGACCCGTTCGAGCGCGAGGTCTTTCTGATTCTGCTGGACAATGCCACCAACCAGACCTTTGAGGCGGTGGTCTCCCTCACCCAAGGGCGGGTTACCTCTTGGCAGTTGATTCCCGATGTGCAACCCAACATCATGGCCGATGAACTCTCCGAGGCCGAGGCCGCTGTCAAAGCTCATCCAGAGTTCATTGCTGCCTTAGAGAAGCGTGGTATCACCGACCTAAACCTAGTCGTAGTAGACCCTTGGGCACCGGGGAACTTTGGGTTTGAGGATGAACGGGGCATTCGTCTCTCGCGTTGCATCTGCTATCTGCGGGCCAATCCCGAGGGCAACTTCTACTCCCGCCCCATTGATGGCCTAATCCCGGTGGTAGATCTCAACAAAATGACTGTCATTCGCATTGAGGACTACGGTGTTGTGCCTGTGCCCCCCGACCCGGGTGAGTATGAGTTGCGCTTCCATCCTAACCAGCGGACTGACCTAAAGCCTCTCCATATCACCCAGCCAGAGGGGCCGAGCTTTACTGTGGAAGGCCACCGCATCCGCTGGCAAAAGTGGGACTTTCGGATTAGTTTCAACCCACGCGAAGGGCTAGTGCTTTACCAAGTCGGCTATCACGACCAAGGCAGGCTACGCCCCATCCTCTACCGCGCTTCGATGGCAGAGATGGTGGTGCCCTACGGCGATCCGCGTGTCCAGCACTACCGCAAAAATGCCTTTGACGTGGGTGAACACGGCATTGGGATGTTGGCAAACTCCCTGACGCTGGGATGTGATTGTCTGGGCGAAATTTATTACTTTGATGCGGCCCTGACCGACAGTCGGGGCGAGGTATCGATCACCAAAAATGCCGTCTGTATGCACGAGGAAGACTACGGCATCCTGTGGAAACATACCGATTGGCGGCGCGATAGTGTGGACGTTCGGCGATCGCGTCGTTTGGTTGTTTCCTTCATCGCCACCGTAGATAACTACGAGTATGGCTTTTTCTGGTACTTCTACCAGGACGGCACAATCCAGTACGAAGTGAAGCTAACAGGTATCTTGCTCTGCGGTGCCCTGGCAGATGAACCCAAGTATGGCACACTCGTTGCCCCTGAACTGAATGCACTCATCCACCAGCACTTCTTCAGTATGCGGCTGGACTTTGACATTGATGGGCAGGCCAACACCGTCTACGAAGTGAACTCAGAAGCCGCTCCCCTGGGGCCGGAGAATCCCATGGGGAATGCCTTCTACGCCGTTTCAACGCCATTTAAGACCGAGCAAGAGGCGCAACGGCTAATCGATCCGCTGGTGGGGCGCTACTGGAAAGTGGTCAACCCCTCTGTAACCAACCGCCTGGGTGAGCCAGTCGGCTTTAAGATCATCCCGGGCGATAATGCTGTGACTTTTGCCCACCCAGAGTCTCCCATTTTGCGACGAGCAGGGTTTATGACGAAACACCTGTGGGTAACTCCGTTTCAGGAAAACGAGAAGTATTCAGCGGGAGACTATCCCAACCAGCACCCGGGCGGCGAAGGCCTGCCCAAGTGGACGCAGGCCAACCGCTCCATCGACAACACCGATGTTGTGGTCTGGTATAACTTTGGGCACCACCACATTCCCCGTACAGAGGACTGGCCCATCATGCCTGTCGCCTATTCTGGCTTTACTCTGAAACCCGTTGGCTTTTTTGATGCCAATCCAGCGCTGGATGTGCCTCCTTCCCCGGCTCAGCAAGGCCATTGCCAGGCTTGCTAGCGGCTGTCATGGTGGTCGAGGGTAGTTGCAAAACCTGAGGGACTGGCTCAACTGCTTGCCTGGCTGTACTGCGATAGGCTCTGTGAAAGCGCTTGTTGCCGCGCGATCGCCCTCTTTTCCTGAGGCTTATCTCCTGAGGCTGATCGCCGCGCTTACGCTAGTGAGGTGCGGGGTGCAGGAAACAGTGCCCCCACCTCTCTGGACTTCGCCCAGTGAAACCCGCTCTATTCTTTTCCTTAGGCTTATTCACGCAACGTTAGATTTTGAGAAATATGATTAGAATTGCCGCCAAGAATGCGAAAAAATGTGGAAGGAAGTTGCTCTAAAAAAACGATGTAAGTCATTGATATTTAAGGGTTTTACGTCCCTGTGGCCAACAAAGTAACCGATTGCATTCTCCCTAGAATACTGGGATACCGTTGAGCGATCGCTTCCTTCGCCGACTGTGTAACTTTTGCGCTTTTCGGGGAACAAGCAGCTCCAGGGGACTGCAACTGCAATGCTTTTCAACAACCATCTCAGCCTCAATCAGAACGGTCTCGATCAGATCAGTCCGAATCAGCACAGTCTCGATCAGAACAGCCTCAATCAGATCCCGTGTTCACAACGCTACGTCCTTTTGCTGGACCAGGAGCCTGAAGACCTGCAATGCCTGACTACGGAACTGAGCCAGTTGCATTGCCCTGTCCGGGTGGCTAGCTCCACTGAACAAATCATGGAGACCGCCAGGGAATTGCCTCCCTGCTTGGTCATTCTGGGTGGACACCAGCGCAACTGGTCGCAGCCCCTAGTCAGACAGTTTCGGAACACGGCGGCGCTACGATGGGCCACTATTGTAGCGCTAACCGACTGCCACACCCCAAGTTGGTGCCATCAGGAAGATAACCCAGGACTTGACGGTTTCCTGGTCAAACCCCTTAGCTCTGAAATTCTGACGTCCCTAGTGCAGTCTGCCTGGGCGCGTCATGCGTGTGCCGCCCCCACCTGAGGCTTGCCCTTGTGAACGTGAATTCGGGATAAGCTGAAGCCCTTGCTGTTCCGTGCGCGACGCGCACGGAACAGCAAGGGTTT
>DVEB01000125.1 GCA_015295905.1 Synechococcales cyanobacterium M55_K2018_004 | reverse complement strand
ACCCAAAACCCGCTGAACCAGAACTGACGTTAGCAGAATTGTTTGGGTTCCCTCAGGTCTGGGGGCGGTAAACTCGACCAGGCGTATGGTCGGGCTGGACTTCAATCACGAGATCAACGGCGCCGGGCTGTTGCAACAGGGCAGGGATGAACAGTTCTGGGTGGAGCGATCGCCAGAAGTACTCGACAAACTCGTCGATCTCGGCATCCTGCATGCCGCTGCGTCCACTGGCGGTCATCTGCTGCTCGGCCTGTCGTCGCCATTGCTGGCTGAGCCGATAGTCTTGGGGCTGCAAAACGATCAGACTGTCTAGTTGCTCCCACAAAGGCAGGTAAGCAGCAAGGCGGTCGTTGTTGTCTTTGGCAAACTGACGATCGCGCTCAGTCAGAATTGGCGGCGGCGCATTTTCAAAACGTTGGGGATCAATGGGCTTTAAGCCGACAAACCAGCCTTCAAACAGGACAATATCAGCGGCGGAGATCACTTCGGATTGAGTGCGATCGCCTGCCCCGTGGTGGAGGGATTTGTCGAAGCGGGGGATTTGAATGGGCTGGTGTGGGTGGGGCGATCGCAACTGCCGTAGCACGTGCAGTCCCAACTGAATATCATGGGTTCCCGGTGGGCCACGCCATTTTAAGCGGGGATCCTGGGCTTGCAGTTGTAACCGTTCGGCATAGGTAAGGTAAAGATCATCAATGGACAACCGACAGACCCGCAGTCCCCATTGGCTCAAGATCACCGCCAACAGTGCCGCAAGGGTTGATTTGCCAGTGCCCTGTCCACCTAAAATTCCCTGGACAAACAGGGGCGGATGTTGTTGCCAGCGTTGCTGAATCCAGTTTGCTAGAGGCAGCCAGAGCCGCCAGAGGGTCGCCATCGGACAGGTCTGCCACTGCAATTGTTGCCAACAGAAAGACTGCACCCTAGACCACACTTGCAGTAATTGCTGCAACTGCTGCTCCACAACATCAGGCGCATTTGCCGCAGCGATCCCCAGTGCCTCTAGGCATGACCTGTGCGTCAGCAGGTCTGCAACCAACCAATGTTTGGCGGTGGGCGAAATCTCGCCAATATTGACCCACCGCAACAGCACCGACTCTAACTGCATTGTCTCTAACTGCATTGTCTCTAACTGCAGGGATGGATCAAGCTGACCTGCGACTAGACGCCCCGTCTGCATCGCCTAACTCCCTAACTTGAAGGCTTCCAGAAACATGCCGTAGATGACGCCAATTTTGACGCCGTTGCACAGTTCCGCAAACAGCGATCGCTGCCAAGACTCGCTGGGTAGGCGGCGACTGGTGCGGTAGTAAAACCAACTCGTGAACTCTGTTACAGCTACCAAAATCGCCGCAGCCAAGATATCGTAATCTGCCTGTTGGCCTGAGGTGGTGGCGATCGCCGTTGCCAGGAAATTGCCGAATAGCAGGCTGATGATTAATACCGAGATGCGCCGCCAGGGATTCTGTAACCACTGACGGACCCGGTCTAACGTCCCATTCACCAGCACTGTTAACCGCGTGTTTTGCACGATTTCCCTCCTGTGTGAGGATCTCAAACTATCCTGCTGCTCCCACTTGAGTCACACAACCCAAGTCAACCGCATGATCCCCGGTCACGTTGATTTTAGCGGGCTTTGAACTGGAAAAGCTTCATCGTGCCTTTATCTTTTCTTGACCCCCAAAAGCGCCCTTGAATGACTAGATTAGAGAAGTGGCAGAGCACAGGGCGAAATCGAGGGTTATGAAACTAATCGCAGGACGTGGGTGGATTTACCCAGTGACCATTGCCTTAGCAGTCCTGGGTTTTTTGGTCTGGTGGCTGGGCCGCTATGAGGTGTCCGTCCAGGTAGAAACTGCACCTCCAGAACTCCCCCGTCAGGAGATCGCTCCCCTCCCCCCGCCCCAAGCGCCAGAGCATTCGCCCCAACTGACTCAGACGGAACAGGCCGCACAACCCCTGCCCCGAGTCGCTAACTCCCAGCAGGAAGGGGCGATCGCTCCTAGTGGAGAGCTACGAGTCAGCAATCCAACCAACTTTCCGGTGCGGGTTGCACTTCTACGTCAGGCAAAAGGTGCCACTGGAAAGACAGCGTTTGACGAGCCAATCCACTGGGACTTTGCACCGCAAGAGGGGGGCACCGCTGGTTTAGTCTTAGCTATGCCTGACGGTAATGTGCGTTTGCAGGCAGGCGATGTACTGGTGGCCTTCGCCCAGGATGGGTCGCGCCGTTACTGGGGGCCGTTTGTGGTTGGACAAACGGCTGAACCGACCTGGAATGCCCAGGAGCAAGAGTGGCAACTGGTGCTGCGTTGAGGCTGAAATCCGGCGGGTTCTTCGCTATCCTGAAAAGAGCGATCGCCATCAAATGACGATGGTAGGGAAACGTTTCTAACACGTCTGCGATCGCCCCTTTTTGAATTGTTCGAATTATTCACCCCAGGGGTTCATGGCACGGCACACTCAGGCACACATGACGCGCAAGATCGAGAAGTTTCGCTCTAGCGCCGCGAAGGATATGACTAAAAAACAGATGGAATACTACATGGGCGCAAAGTTGATCGAAATTGGCGTTGACCCACAGTCTGCTATCTATCGCTGGTCAATGGAGGTAGAAGGCAGTAACGAAGTGTGGACCTATAGTGCCTATTGGGGCGATTCAAAAGAACGAGTGTTGCTTGAAGAAGCAGCACAGTAGGCTAGGGATTGTCTACCCAGGCGTTGCTGAATCCAAAAATCATTGGCCAAATTAGCAATGCCGTATTGCCCACCCAAACGCAGGGGTTCTCCAGGACGATTGGTGGTTGAATGAACGTGAGTTGGGGATAGGCTGACGCCCTTGATTCGTCGTGCGCGACGCACCCCAGCTCAGGGCTTTGGCGGCATTGCGTTGCGCGATGCCACCAAAGGCGTTCAGTCCGAACTGACGTTTGACATAGAGCCCTGTTTATCGCTTGTGGGGCCGCTGCACAATGGTTTCAGCAATACGAGTACGGTGCTTGTCAATGCCCACAATTCGGATATAGTCGTTGGGATGTTCAGTCAGGCAAGCGTTGAGGGCGGCGATCGCCTCTCCCTCCGTCTGAAACGTCCCAAAGCACTGCCAGGAACCTGTGCGAAAACGACGCTCGTCCACATATTCGATGCCAAGCTTCAACCCCTGGCTGGTCATCGAGCGAATTTCGCTGAGGAGGGAGGGGGGCACTCTAGAACGACTGACCCCACGAGGCATCTCAGTTGTTTGAGTCGCGCTTTCAGCGCCATCGTTTCCAGAGTGATTGGCGTTTCCGTAATACATGAAATATTCACAGGCAGGAGATAGCTTCTTCGGTGGGGCAGTCACCCTAGGTTCAGTTTGAGCAGGCAATGGGTTCGCTTTTTGCTTCAAAACTTCGTTGTATTCTTCAGACAAACGCAATTCACGGATGCGTCGTTGTTCTTTCACTAGTTCCTCACCGATTTCCATCAAGTGAGATAAACTGAAGTCTGGTTTCTTGAATTCAACAGGTGATCCATCGCTATGCACAACTGTTTGTGAGATTTTCTCAATTCCAACCGTGTGAATGAGTGCTCGTACCTGTTCATCAAATAAACGCGATCGGATTGCCCCAAAGAAATCAGTGGGTTGGTCAGCAAAGGTGTCAATTAATTTCTCCACATCGGATTTGGGCACGCCATCGTCACCAAAAATGCCATTCACAATGCCAATCCGGTCCTCCCGCGAGGGATCCCAGAAAAACTTTTCCATCCGTCCATCCCGAATCAGCGGTGCATACAGGGTTGAAAAATCATTTCCCGTCAGAATAATCGGAATTCGTTGCGTCGGTTCCGCATCATAACTTCCGGGTAGCTGCACGTTGGTGGGATTATCCGCAATATTCATCAAGGTTGCGTTAACCAATTGTGTATTGACGGTGTATTGCGTGCTGGAATCAACTCGTCCAATTCCTGCGTCTACGTCATTAATCATCAGGGCTGCCATGCGCCCATGCACCCGGCTCCACTCCCCTGCTTCCCGGTAACGCAGGCGAATCAGGCGTGCCGGATCGCCTGCATCAGGACTCTCCAATTCCCCCGCCGACATATACACCACACCAATTCCCATCCGCTTAAACACCAGTTCGCACATGAAGGTCTTACCTTCGCCCTTGCGTCCATGAATCCCTAAAATCAGAGGCACTTTCACATTTGGCAAATTCAGGAAGTTTTTGGTGATGTGAACCGCGAGGCGATCGAGAAATTTAGGGGGGATGTAGAAACTCATAGGTTAGGGAAGTTCAGAAAGACATCGAGGTAGGGAATTTTGAGTCGTTGACAGACTTGCTCAATCAAAGTTGACCATTGAGCAATCCGCTTGCACTGCATTGCATCAGCGATCGCAGGGGGCCTGACCATCAAAACTCGATAGTCCTTTGTCGCAGTGGATAATGTTGCAGAGGATAATCTCGCTTCCACCTGTTCACAACTTCAATAGTAGACACGCGAGGGTTCCCATCCTCAAACGTGGTGTCTCATACGGAATCCGCCTATAAAGTAGCAGTTAGTTTTTGGTAGAACGCGCGC
>DVEB01000061.1 GCA_015295905.1 Synechococcales cyanobacterium M55_K2018_004 | reverse complement strand
CGGCGACGATAGTTGGAGGGCAGCCTCCCGCAAAAATAGCGCGATGCCAGGGTATTTTTTAGAGAAGAGAGGTTGATCTGTTAATCAGGTCAACCTCTTTTTACATGAATTCGGGATGATATGGTGCTGTACGCCTAGGTTAGGATAAGGCATTTTGTGGGAAACCCCACACAGCGGGGTTTCCCACAAAACGTTTTTTACAGCGTGAGTGCGTAGCGCTACATCTCAAATTCACGTTATTTTACAGAGGAATTTTGTATCAGGACGATCCGGGTATGTTGTTAGGCTAAGGAGTAGTTAGAATCAACTGCATAGGCAGATTAAGACAGCGACTATGATATGCCTCTAAGGTTGACCAATGCTACTGACTATTACCACTACTTATAGGCCTGCGACTGATCTTGGCTATCTCTTACATAAGCATCCAGACCGATGTCAAACATTTCCTCTGTCTTTTGGGCAGGCACATGTATTTTATTCAGAAGCGAGTGTCGAGCAGTGTACATCTGTCTTGATGCTGGAGGTTGATCCAGTTGGTCTTATTCGAAGTAGGACTGGCTCAGCGGGACGAGAACGACCGCTGGAGCAATATGTGAACGATCGCCCTTATGTGGCTTCTTCATTTCTAAGTGTGGCGATCGCTCAAGTGTTTAGCTCGGCGTTGAGTGGTAAATGTAAAGATCGTCCAGAACTAGTAACAACTGCTATACCATTGACCGTTCACCTACCAGTTTTGCCTTGCCATGCTGGCGAGGATTTTCTCAGACAGTTGTTTGAGCCATTAGGGTATCAGATCACGACTCAACCTTTACCGCTGGATTCAACGTTTTCAGATTGGGGCCATAGCTCTTATTTTTCGGTGAAATTACAGCACACAATTCGTTTATCTGAATTGTTGAGTCATCTTTATGTTTTAATACCTGTTCTAGATAACGAGAAGCATTACTGGGTTGGCAACGAAGAAGTTAATAAATTGCTGCGATATGGGTCAGGTTGGCTTAATACACACCCAGTTTGTGAGCAGATTACGGATCGTTATCTGAAGCGGCAACGCTATTTGACACGGTTAGCCCTTGCCCAATTAAGTGAGGAAGATATTGCTGATCCAGATACAACGGATGTTATTCAGGCCCAAGAAGAAGCAGAAATTGAACAGAAAATATGTCTGAATCAACAACGTTTGGAAACAGTTGTGGCAGCGCTTAAACAAAGGGAAGCAAAGCGTGTAGTGGACTTAGGTTGTGGTGAAGGGAAACTGCTGCAATTGCTCCTTAAAGACCCTAACTTTGAGCAGATTGCGGGCATGGATGTCTCGCAACGCGCCCTAGAAATTGCCCAAGAGCGGTTAGAACACGAGTACGCTACTCTAGCACAGCGATTGTCGCGCTTACAACTCTTCCAAGGTTCACTCACTTACCGAGACGAGCGTTTATGTGGATACGATGCTGCAACGCTGATTGAAGTGATTGAACATCTTGACCTGAATCGGTTGACCTTACTTGAGCGAGTGGTGTTTGAATTTGCCCACCCTAAGACTGTGATTGTGACAACGCCCAATGTCGAATACAACGTCCGATTTGAAGGCTTGCCCGCTGGCAAATTGCGTCACCGTGACCACCGATTTGAATGGACGAGAGCAGAGTTTGAGTCATGGGGACATTCTATTGCTGAGCGATTTGGTTACAACGTTGAATTTTATGGTATCGGTGCCAGTGATCCAGAGGTGGGTTCGCCAACACAGATGGGAGTATTCAGCTAATGAAAATTACAATTCCAGAACTTGCGTTAGTTGTTTTGATAGGAGCATCGGGTTCTGGAAAATCGACCTTTGCTCGTGACCATTTTCGTGCAACAGAAATTTTATCGTCCGATACTTGTCGAGGCTGGGTATCAGATGATGAAAATAATCAAGCAGCGACTAATGATGCTTTTGATGTACTGCACTACATTGCTACAAAACGGCTTGCAGCAGGGCGTTTAACGGTCATTGATGCGACTAATGTGCGGGCAGAAGACCGAAAACCTTTAATCAATCTAGCTCGACAGTATCATTGTATTCCTGTGGCGATCGTTTTGAATTTGCCCGAGCAGATCTGTCGCGATCGCAACCAACAACGTCCTGATCGCCAGTTCAGTTCCTACGTTGTGCAAAACCATGTAAAAAATGTGCGGCGTTCGCTGCGATCGCTCCAACGCGAGGGGTTTCGTCACGTCCATATTTTCTCCTCTCTAGAAGAGGTTAATGCTGTTTCAATTGAACGTCAGCCGTTATGGAATAATCGCAAGTTTGAACATGGCCCATTTGACATTATTGGTGATGTTCATGGTTGTTGTGATGAGTTAGAAACTCTTCTGCAAGTTCTGGGGTATCAACCAACAGAAACAAGAGCGAGTTCACCCATTTGGCAATATCCTACCTATCACCATCCAGAAGGACGTAAAGCCATCTTCCTGGGTGATTTAGTTGATCGCGGTCCACGCATTCTTGATACGCTGAAACTTGTTCATAACATGGTTGTTGCAGAGACAGCACTTTGCGTTCCAGGTAATCATGACATAAAATTACTGCGAAAATTGAATGGAAAAGATGTCAAGATTAATCATGGTTTGGAACAAAGCTTGGCAGAAATTGAAATTCTACCAAATGATATTCGAGGAGATGCAATCAACGAGATTCGTCAATTTTTAGAGAGTCTGGTTAGTCATTATGTGTTAGACGACGGCAAATTGGTTGTGGCCCATGCTGGGATGAAAGCAGAACTACAAGGACGTGGGTCAGGGAAAGTTCGAGATTTTGCACTTTATGGTGAAACTACTGGGGAAATTGACGAATTTGGTCTGCCGATTCGCCATAACTGGGCAGCAGAGTACCGAGGACAAGCAACGGTGATTTATGGCCACACCCCCGTTCCAGAACCAGAATGGTTGAACCATACCCTCAACATTGACACAGGCTGCGTCTTTGGGGGTAAGTTAACAGCTTTACGCTATCCCGAAAAAGAGTGTGTCAGTGTGCAGGCGAAACAAGTCTATTACGAGCCTGCCAAGCCCTTAACGATACCAAGAGTAACTTTGCTGAGCGCACAGCAGGAACACGATGATGTTCTTGATATTCATGATGTGTTAGGCAAACGCATAATCTCAACTCGATTGCAGCACAACATTACTATTCGAGCAGAAAATGCGATCGCAGCCTTAGAGGTCATGAGTCGGTTTGCAGCCAACCCCAAGTGGCTCATCTATTTACCGCCTACGATGTCTCCAGTTGCGACATCGATGCAGCCTGGGATGTTGGAATATCCCACCGAAGCGTTTGCATACTATCGACAAGTTGGCATTACCTCGGTCATTTGCGAAGAAAAACACATGGGATCGCGCACTATTATTGTTGTCTGTCGCGATGAGGCAGTTGCACATCGTCGATTTGGTGTGCTGAATGCAGGGATTGGTATCTGCTATACCCGTACTGGACGACATTTTTTTGAAGATCCAACCTTGGAAACAGATCTACTGATGCAGGTCAATACCGCTTTGACTAAGAGTAGCTTTTGGGAGCGTTTTCAAACGGATTGGGTCTGTCTGGACTGTGAACTGATGCCTTGGTCGGCCAAGGCTCAAGGGCTGATTCGTGAACAATATGCAGCGGTGGGGACAGCGTCTCAACATTCCTTGGCGGCTGCGATCGCCCAACTGCAAAAAACGAGCGATCGAGGTGTTGCCATAGACGATCTGCTTGCACGATATCAAGAACGACAACAACTGGCGCAACGATATGTTGATGCCTATCGCCGTTACTGCTGGCCAGTGGCTTCGGTTTCTGATCTGAAGCTTGCTCCTTTTCATCTCCTGGCGACTGAGGGATCTGTCCACGTCAACCAATCCCATGCTTGGCATCTGCAACAAATTGCCCAGATTTGCCAAGCTGATCCGGATCTCTTGTTGATAACCCAGTGCCGCACGGTCGATTTGAACGATCATGCTAGCCAGTCTGAGGGGATTGAGTGGTGGGAGAGTCTTACCGCGACTGGCGGTGAGGGGATGGTGGTCAAGCCTATGCAGTTTATCAGCCACACTTCGAAAGGATTAATCCAGCCTGCGGTGAAATGCCGTGGTCCAGAATATCTACGAATTATTTATGGGCCAGAGTATACCCTCCCAGAAAATCTAGAACGGTTACGTCAACGCAGCTTATCAAAGAAGCGATCGCTCGCCTTACAAGAATTTGCCCTGGGCATTGAAGCCTTAGAGCGATTCGTTGCAAATGCCCCCCTGCGACAGGTGCATGAGTGTGTGTTTGGCATTTTAGCGCTGGAAAGTGAGCCAGTTGACCCAAGGTTATAGGGAACTGGCCAAGCTTACAAATGCTCGCGAATACTCTGCTTGAATCACCTTGCCTCAGCAGGCGGGTTGCACGTTATGCCGAGCTGCGACTTTACTAAGACTATTCCCTGAACTAGGATGCAGAGAAAAACGCACGCTGTGTGCTTTTCTGTAGGGTTTGCAATATTGGATCTACTGCTCTTCGTTAGTTATGGACGAGTTTGAAAGTTGTCGGGCTGATGGTAATTCCGAGGGCGATTCTGATGGCGATCGCCCCCTTTGGTTGGAGTTGACTATTCCTGTCAGGTCAATCCCAGTTGTCTGACGAATTTGCTCAATAAAGCTGGCAATTTTGGTAGCGGTGGTTCCACCGTCAGAATCAACCACTGTCACAGTCTGGACAGTGACATCAGGAACGGAAGCGGTCAGGGTTTTCAGTAAGGTTTCTAACCGTTGCAGCAGGTAAATGTCGCGGGCGTTGCTGCCAGCGGCTTTCCAGGACTCCGCAAGGCGGAGGGTGCCTTCGGCTTTGGCTTTGCCATCTTCGATGATGCTGGCGGCGTTTCCTTGGGCTTGGGCGATCGCCTGCTTATACTGGGCTTCCGCAGGAGCAATGATGTCGGCCTGGAGTTGTTGTTCTACCTGCTTGAGGCGTTCCTGTTGCACCGGCACTTCTGCTTGGATGCGGGCGAGTTCGGAGGCGATTTCGGCGATCGCTTCAGCAACAACAGCATCCCGTTTTGTGAGTGTATCTTTGACGCGGCGCTCGGCATCGGCAGTGGCAATTTTAATGTCGCGATCGATGCGGCTGAGGGCAGTAATTTTCTCGTTCTCCGCAGTCTGGATTGCAGACTCGGCTTTAGCCTGGGCCTCGGCAATGCGAGCATCTCGCAGCATATCGGCCTGTTGTTTACGACCGATGGAGTTGAGATAACGCACGTCATCGGAGATGTTTTGGATTTGCAGTGTGTCTAATACTAAACCTAGCTTCTCTAGATCTTCCTCTGCTTCATCCAACAAGCTTTTGGCAAAAGCAATCTTATCTTCGTTGACCTGTTCTGGTGTGAGGCTAGCCAAGACACCGCGTAAGTTGCCTTCCAGAGTCTCTTTTGCGAGTTGTTCGATCTGTTCACGGGTCTTACCTAACAATCGTTCGATTGCATTGTGAATGGCCGGTTCTTCACCGGCAATTTTGATGTTGGCAACGCCTTCAACGGTAAGGGGAATGCCGCCTTTTGAGAAGGCATTCGACACGCGCAAATCGATGATCATGTTACTGAGATCCATCCGCAACGCTCGCTCTAGCAAAGGGACACGGATGCTACTGCCCCCTTTGACTAGGCGATAACCAACAGTGCGACCATCAGCAAGTTTGCGAGAACTGCCTGCAAAGATCAAGACCTCGTTGGGTTGACAAATGTAGTAGAGGTTGCGAATGACGAAAAATCCGGCTCCGGTTCCGGCGCCTAAGATGGCGGCGAGGGCAATGATGGTTTCAAGCATGGGAGGAGAAGTTGGAGAATTGGGAATGATGAGACTGAACAGCAATTAGGCTAGTGATCGGGAAATTGCTTTGTGACGTCGTGAAACCGCGCTACAAAACAAGTGTCGATCGGGTTTATTGACGGCGATTGAGGGTGGCGACGACATCAATGCCGAGGGTTTGATCGACGCGATCGAGAAATTGACGAACCACTTCGGGGTAGACGTTGATTAAATTCGCAAGTGCCTTGCCATCACCGTTGTCGATAACATGAACTTGGTCGAGATGCATCCGGTTGGGAATTTTGGCGGCTTCTTGCAATACCATTTCAATTTGTTGGATGAGGAAGACTTCAGCCGCATCTACCCCAGTTTCACGCCAGACTTTGGTCAGCATTTCATTGACTAGGGCGGCGGCCTTGGCGTTCTCTGCCAGTTCGGCTGCGTTGCCTTTGGCCTGGAGGGTTTTGGCTTCTTTCTCGGCTTCTGCTGGCAGCACCTGTTCTACCTGGAGCCGCAACCGTTCGAGTTCTGCCCGTACCGCCTGTAACTCTTGTTCTGCTCTAGCGCGGGCCTCTTTTTCCGCAGCTTTGGTGCGTTCTTCTTCTGAACGTGCCTGTTGTTCGAGTTCTGCCTTAATTTTTCGCAGTTCGTTCTGCTTCTGTTGAATCACTGCCAGTGCTTGAGATTTTGCGACTTCTGCCTTTTGTTGACAATCGGCCTCTACTCGTTCGGCCTGACTGAGGGCTTCAGCTTCAGCGATTTCTGCATCACGAATGATTTGTGAAATGCGTTTGCGTCCTATCGATCGGAGATAGTCTACATCATCCGCAACACTTTGGATTTTAAGGGTGTCTAACTGTAATCCCAGTTTTGCCAAGTCACGGGAGACATCCTGAGCAATGCGTTCAGCAAACTGCAACCGATCTTCGTTCATTTGTTCGGGGGTGAGCATGGCAACAACCCCGCGCAGGTTGCCTTCCAGTGTTTCGCGGGCGACTCGCAAAATTTCGGAGCGATCGCGCCCCAAAAAGCGTTCGATTGCATTGCCGACAATCTTGGCATCACTGGAAATTTTGACGTTGGCGATCGCCTGGATATGCAGAGGAATTCCCCCTTTGGAGTAAGCATTGCGGACTTCTACTGGCACTGGCATCGTTGTCAGATCCATCCGCTTGACCGTCTCCAGAATTGGGATGACAATGGTGCGTCCGCCAAAGATCACCCGATAGCCCACCTCCTGACCCTCCTCCGTGCGGTGCTTGCGACCGGATAGGACGAGAATTTCGTTAGGGTTGCAGATTTGCATGAAGCTTTTGACGAACCAAATGAATAGGATTACCCCCAACACCGAAAAGCCAAGGACTGGTAGCAGAGTGTTGCCAACCCCAGAGTTTGCCTGAGAGGGCGAAGTAGAAGAGTGTGCTTGGGCCACTTCAATGACCGTGTGCCGAGTGTCTGGAGCGGTGACGAGGGGCTGTTTTAGCAGATCTTCGGAACGCAGGAGAGGATAGTTCATAGGGGGCATGGGCTAATCAATTAGGTGAACTGGAAGTCGGTCGGTGAACTGGAAGCAGCTAATTTTCGCGGGGCACGTCGTTTGGTGCCGCAACGACCCAGAGGTGATTTTGGTCTAAGCCGACCACCAGAACGCGATCGCCCTGCTTGAATGGTCTGGCCTCATCGGTGCTAGCAAGCATATCGATCAGACTGCCCTTGACCAATAGACGCACTTTGCCACGACTGTGATTGTCGAACGGCACCTCAACGGTTCCCATGGCTCCCACCAAGTCATCAGACCGCACGAGGCTATCAGTGTGACGTTTCTGGAGCAGACGCAGGCTGCCCGCAACGAGGCTGCCACATAGGATGCCCATGAATACAGCAGCGATCGCAACCAGGGCAGACGGAAGCTGAACGGGCAGGTGGGAAAGCACCAGTCCCGTTAGCCCGAAGAAGCAGAGGGCAAACGTCCAGAAGCGGAGGGTGGCGAAGATACTTAGCAAGTCGCGCCAGGCAGATTTTTGGGGCTGGAAGAGGGAGGGAGGAGACTGATCCTGGGATTCAGTCAGTTCGATATCGTCATCGAGAGGGGTATCAACGTCAGAGTCGCCAAAGTCAACCCCATCCAAGCCACTCAAAACTGCCAGGAGAACAAACGTGCCCCCCACCGCAAAACAAACCCAGTAGACGCTCAGCATGATAACTGCGTGTTTGAGTGAAACCAACGGAAACTGAAGCTCAAGCGAATCCCTCACCCCACTGGTGTGAGCCAGGCATTTGGGAATCCAAACTCCAAACTCCAAAATCAAATCACTCCTATCCTGGCATCTATCGTTTGGAGTCGGGAGAATTTGAACGATTGTTAACGCTGATGCGACGTGCACAGGTTGCCTCTATCTGCCGCTTTAGCGCCTGGAATTGGTGTCATTTGTTAAGATATGAAAACTTTCAAGTACTTAATCGCTTGGTAGTTATAGAGTGTTTCTTGGTGATCAAACGAATCGGGTTGCGATTCCTGTCAGTCCCACTACAGTTGCCTGACAGGGATCGGGGTGGCTGATGTGAAGGATGAATTGTTAGGGGGGAGGCGCAAGAAGTCAACCTTTCGTCTAACAATTCATCTCTAAGCTCAGTAGCGCCCATGACAGAACTCTTGCAAAGGAAACAATGTAAGTAACGAGGAATTTCAATATGACTCAGGATTTAGCGCAACAACTCCGGGAAGGCACGGCAAAGTCCCACACTGCGGCAGAAAATACTGCCTATATGAAGTGCTTTTTGAAGGGAATTGTTGAGCGCGAACCCTTCCGTAAGTTGTTAGCCAACTTATACCTGGTCTACACTACCCTCGAAGCAGAAATGCAACGCCATGCAGACCACCCCATTGTTGGGCCGATGGTGTTTCCCGAGGTGTTTCGGACGGCAAATTTAGAGCGTGACCTGGAATTTTACTACGGTGAAGACTGGCGAGAGCAGATTGTGCCGCTGCCCGCAGGCCAGGTCTATGTTAATCGCCTCTGTGAAATCTCCAACACGGATCCAGCACTGTTGGTCGCTCACTCCTACACTCGCTATATGGGCGATCTCTCCGGTGGTCAAGCGTTGAAGAACATTGTGCGATCGGCTCTGAGCTTGCCACCCGACCAAGGGACGGGGTTACATGATTTTGAACAGTTGCCTACGGTTGAAGCGAAGCGAGAGTTTAAGGAAAAGTATCGTCGGGCGCTTAATTCGCTGCCAGTTGATGAGGCAACAATCCAGCGAATCGTTGCCGAAGCGAACTATGCCTTCCAACTCAACCGAGATGTGGTTCACGAACTTGAACCGGATGTCAGAGCCGCGATCGGAGAGCATGTGTTTGACCTGATCACCCGTCAAAGTATTCCGGGGGCAACAGAACGGCCTGCCTATCGCCAGCCTGTAGAAACTGTAACGGTAGAGTACAGTATCTAGAACTGCGTTGATGTGATTAGTATCAATCGAAGCAAAGCTCCGATTGATACTAATCACTGATACTAATCACATTAATTGATTGACTCTCTCGAAGTTTGTGAAAAAAACACAAGTCTACAGAGGACTTTGGCAATAGGAATGCATACAGAATCAAGCGACACCCTATAGGCTGGGCCAAGTACAGTGCGCCCATCAATTGAGAGTAGGAGAGATGGGCACGCACTGCTGCGCCCAGCCTACCGATTGGGCCGCTTGATAAAACGTATTCCCTTCAATTGCTGGGGTAGTCGCTGGAGTAGTCAGGTCAAGGGTTTAGACCTAAAAACGTCGGTTTGCAGATCACGTCTAGAGGCGCCACGCATTATTCAAGGAAGAACGGTCATGCGGATTCTGATGATTCAACCCAACTATCATTCTGGCGGTGCTGAGATTGCCGGAAACTGGCCTCCGAGTTGGGTTCCTTACGTGGGGGGGGCACTCAAAGCAGCAGGCTTTACGGAGATAAAGTTTGTGGATGCGATGACCCACTATATCGATGACCCTGAGCTGGCAGAAATTATTCGAGAGTATCAACCCGATGTAGTGCTGGCAACGGCCATTACCCCCATGATCTATAAGTCTCAGAGTACGCTGAGATTGGTGAAAGAGATTTGTCCGAATGCAAAAGCGATCCTGGGAGGGGTGCATCCAACCTATATGTATCGCGAGGTGCTGAGTGAGGCTCCGTGGATTGATTACATTATTCGGGGGGAGGGCGAAGAAGTTACGGTGAACCTGCTACGGGCGATCGCCAACCACACTGATGAACGCGATCGCCACACCATTCTTGGTATCGCCTTTCTGGAGGACGGCCAGATCACAGCAACACCCGCCCATCCGCCGATCAAAGACCTGAATACCCTGACGCCCGACTGGAGCTTGTTGGACTGGGATACCTACATCTATACACCGCTGAATGTACGGGTTGCTGTGCCCAACTATTCGCGGGGGTGTCCATTTCGTTGTCGGTTTTGCTCGCAGTGGAAGTTCTGGCGCAAATATCGATCGCGATCGCCCCAGCACTTTGTTGACGAGATTGAGTACCTAGTCAAACATCATAATGTTGGCTTCTTTATCCTGGCGGATGAAGAACCCACGATCAACAAATCGAGATTCATGGCTCTTTGTCAAGAATTGATCGACCGTGACTTAGGGGTTCACTGGGGCATCAACACTCGCGTTACTGATATTTTGCGTGATGAAAAAGAACTGCCGTTCTATCGCAAAGCAGGCTTGATCCACGTCTCGTTAGGGACTGAGGCCGCTGCCCAGCTTAATCTCAACCTCTTCCGTAAGGAAACAACGATTGCCGACAACAAACGCGCTGTCCAACTACTGCGGGACAACGGCATTCTAGCGGAAGTGCAGTTCATCATGGGACTGCCGAGTGAGACCCCCGAAACCATCGAAGAAACGTACCAGATGGCGCGAGACTGGAAGGCCGACATGACCAACTGGAATATGTACACGCCCTGGCCTTTTTCTGAACTCTTTCAGGATCTGCAAGACAGAGTTGAGATCCGCGATTACTCTCACTACAATTTTGTCACTCCCATCATCAAACCCGACAACATGACGCGGGAGGAGGTGTTGAAGGGGGTATTGCGTAACTACGCGCGGTTCTATTCCTGGAAATTCCTGGAATACTGGTTCGAAAAAGACCCATTTAAGCGTCGTTACCTGCTGGGATGTCTCTGGGCGTTTGTCAAAACTACCCTCAACAAGCGCTTCTACAACCTGAAGCGGGTTAAACAGAAAGGACTCCACACTGAGATTGAGTTTGGCTTTGATGAGTCGAAAATTCTCTCGGCGGAACAGATGGCCCAACTCAAGCAGCACTATGCCGCCGACGTGGATTCCATCGGTACAATTTCTGCCTGTGGCGCTCCCACCGATCCCTCAGAGGCCAGTGGCCATTACACGAAAGTCCAACAACCCCACGACACTCTTCAGGTGGCTGTTGTGGAAGATGACGAACAGACGCGGGTTAGCCTGCGGGTCAATTTGCGATCGCAACCCGGAATTGAAGTCGCCAGCGAAGCTACCAATGGAGAAACAGGGCTCGTTCTGTTGGAATCCATCGATGTGGATGTGGCTGTTGTCGATGCTACGCTCCCGGATATGGATTTAACTAAATTCCTACGCTCTGCCCGCAAAGTCCAGGCTACGTCCTACGTGATCCCGTCCAGAATTCTGGTGCTAGTGGACCCAGATCAGCGGGAGGTTGCATCAGCGGCGATCGCCGCTGGAGCCGATGCTGTTTGCCTGAAGACGGCCCCCATTGAACAGCTTGCGGAGGCCGTCCGGATCACTCACCGCGAAGGCACGTATCACGATCCGGCGATCGGGCCTGTGCTGGAAGCCGTGGGGTAAGGGTCTTACCCATCCTCAAGCGCTAGACACTGCCGCATTGCCCCCGGAAATACGACCCGAATGACTTGGCTCAGCCCTCGATTGATTGTGGGCTGAGCCGCTTGACGGTGACTCAAGCCCGTGAACTGAGACGTGGTTGAACTGATACAGAATCCGTCTGTAAAGTAGCAGTTTGTCATGGTGTGAAACGTGCGCGCAGCACACGTTTCACACCACGACAAATCGACTCAATAACTGACGGAGTCGGTATGAGAGCTACTTGAGCTAACAACAACTGAAACCGACGACCCCTTGAATTGACAAAAATTATGACATCCTTGCCAACGCTCCAAATAGGTCAACACATTGCCCGTTACCCCATTATTCAAGGAGGCATGGGAATTCGGGTTTCAGGCGCTCGTCTGGCTGCCGCTGTTGCAAACGCAGGCGGCATTGGCGTTATTGCCGCTGTTGCCCTAGGACTCAACTCTCCCTACTTCGATCGCACTGAACGCAACGTGAGTCGGCGCAAAGAGCAGTTTTTTGCCGCCAATCGGCTGGCACTGATTGACGAGATTCAAATGGCCCGTCGCCTGAGTCCAGCAGGAATTTTGGGGATCAATGCCATGGTGGCTGCCAATGACTACGAAACGCTGGTGCGTACTGCGGCTGAACAGGGCATTAACGTGATTATTTCGGGGGCAGGGCTACCGATGCAGTTGCCAGGATTGACTGCAGACTACCCAGACGTGGCGCTCGTGCCAGTCATTTCTAGCACTCGTGCGGCGCGGTTAATTTGTCGCAAGTGGGAGCGTCAGTATGGACGATTGCCCGATGCGTTTGTGGTGGAAAATCCCAACTCTGCCGGGGGGCATCTAGGCGCAAAATGGGAAGAGTTGGACAATCAGATTCCCCAGGCGGAACAGATCATTCCAGAACTCGTGACCTACCTACGGGAGGAACTCGGGCAACCCATTCCCATCATTGCAGCAGGGGGAGTGTGGGACCGCCGCGATATCGATCGTATGTTAGCGTTAGGGGCGAGTGGTGTACAGATGGGCACCCGGTTCATTACGACCGATGAGTGTGATGCGGATATTCGCTATAAGGAATTTCACCTGCAGGCAAAACCAGAGGATGTGGTGATTGTGCCCAGCCCCGTAGGCTTGCCAGGACGAGCATTGCGAAATGGATTTGTGGAAAGAGCGATCGCCAACGATCCAACTATTGAACGACGCTGCATCGTCAGTTGTTTACACACCTGCAAATGTAGAGATGAACAGCAGAACTACTGCATTATTCAAGCATTAGATAATGCAGCGAGGGGTGATGTTGAGAATGGACTGATCTTCTCTGGCAGCAATGCCGGACGAGCAGAGAGAATTCTTCCCGTTGCTGAGTTGATGGCAGAACTTGTTGCTCCTTCCCCGTAGGCTATGGCGCTACGCGCTCATGATGTAAGAAGCATTTTGTAGGAACCCCCGCGCAGCGGGGGTTCCTACAAAATGCTCTGTCCTAACCTATGCATGTAGCGCAATAATGTGACTGCGGAATAAGCTGAACCCTTGGGTTTTCTGTGTGCGCTGCACACCAACCCTACAGCGGAATAAACCCGACCCGCTGGACAATTTGCTGACCCTGCGGTGACAGAACCATATCGATGAACTGTTTGACCGCAGGACTTGTCTGTTGCTTGACAACTAGATAGACCACACGGCTAATCGGGTAGCGACCGCTTCTTACAGCTTCCCGATCGGTTGGAGTGACTCCATTGATGGGTACAATTCGCACCGTTTGCTGATTTTCGACCTGTTGTACTGTGCTATAGCTAATGCCATCTCTGCCCAAGGCTCGTAGCAGCGGCGTTGTTTCATCTTGCATGAGCGTTGTGAAGTTAGGGCCATCCGGCGCAAAGGACTGCCCTAGCAGGACAACTTCCCGAAAGAGCGTATGGCTACCACTATCTGGGGAACGATTAATCACCCGAATGGGTAAATCTGGGCCGCCTACCTGCGCCCAGTTTGTAATTTGTCCTTGAAAAATCTGCTTCAACTGTTCAATTGTTAGACTGCCATTGAAGGGATTATTGACTCCAACAACAACTGCCAGCGCATCTTTGGCGATTGGAATACTCAGAAGACCCGCGGCACGCTCTTCTGAGTTGAGGGGACGAGAACTGGCTGCAATCCACACCTGTCCGTTGATTAAATGACGAATGCCAACATTTGTGCCATTGGGATGACCATCAGGGATACCGTAGGTGGTGGGTAAGTTGGGATTGATTTGTGTGAATGCAAACTGGAATTGCTTCATCAGTGCCACCATGGTCACGCTACCATCCATCGTCAACTCTGTTGGGTTGGGCAAGGATGGATTGAGTTGGGCAGTGGTTAGTCCTGCTTCGCCTACTGGTGTTGGTGAACCGGGAGCGGGCTGGTTTCCGTTGGGCTGGGGTGAGGAGAGTCGCCCCAACAATGGTGCGAGCTGTTCTCGCAGCAACCACGCTCCTCCTGCGAGCAGCCCAAGGGTAATGAGGAGAGCAAGGAACAATCCTCTGGTTTCGTTCTGTGGCTTAGTCATCGGAAATTACGCTACCTGTGTTTGAGACGATTACTGGATGCCTGGAAACAGCTAATCTTAAGCCTGACACATCGGCTTGAAATTCTGAATTCATATTGGTAAAACTTTGCCTCGCAGTCCTTTTGGAGCTTGAATGTGGTAACGAGCTAGCAGTGTAGGGAGGATGTCATAAATTTGTGCACCGTGGAGTTGTTGTCCGCCAGTAGGGCGTTGAGGGTCGTAGAAAATCATCAGGCCAGATTGAGCATGATTTGCATCATCGGGGCCAGTATCGTTATCCGTGGTGAAGAGGGAACTCCCCCCCACCGTCCCGATCGATCGCCAGGCCAAATCGTCGAAATAAACAATTAAATCGGGGGCAATCCCTCGCACTTTCTGATAGATGTGCTGGGGCTTAAAAACACGGACATTTAAAGATCGCTGATCAGGGCTACTCAAAGCAGTGAGTTGTTTTGCAATCTCGGTTCTGACCTGTTCATAATCTGCTGGGGGAACCACGCCTTGGGGTTCTCGCCCCTGCACATTGAGAAAAATTCGTCCATAGTAACCGCCTGCTCCCCACGCTTGCGTTCGGCTCCAATCCACGGCTGCTTTGTCTAGTGGAATGGGTGCTTCTGGCTGTTCTGCTAGGGTGAGGTATCCAGCCTGGATCAACCACTGATTGAGACAAACCCCCCCTAACAGGGGGCGCGCCCCATGGTCAGAAACGACTAACACCGCCGTTGCTTCTCCACACTGGGAGATGAGCTCACCCACTCGGCGATCGATGTGGCAGTAGTAATCATGGATGGCGTTGGCAAAGGGCGAGTTGGGTTGATGCTGGGGGTGTTGGGGGTCCATGGCCTTCCAGAAGGAATGATGAATGCGGTCCACGCCCATGTCTACTAGCATCAAAAAATCGGGTGATTCCTGGTGCAAGAGTTTTTCTGCGAGTGTAAAACGTTGGTCACACAGTGTATAGATATGGTTGAGGATACGCTCCTTCTCGTCGGAACGAAAATGGGGCACATCTAGCAAAAAATCTGGCATCCAGTGAATGATCTGGGTGGCCAGTTCTGGTGGATGGGTAAACGGAACGTCTTGGTTAGGGGTCAAAAAGCAGGACACGAGGACACCATTGACTGGATCGGGGGGAAATGTTCCCGGCACACTGATTACCGCTACTTTCCAACCAGCGTCTCCCAAAATGTGCCACAGTCGAGGGAATTTAACCATACGGCTATCTGCGATCGCCATGCGCTGATAGCTCCGGTCGGTGCGATTGCGAAACCCATAAATCCCCAACTCACCGGGGTCTCGTCCGCTCATCATACAACTCCAGGCGGGCACGGTAATGGCAGGAATGCTGCTCTCTAACTGTCCGTAGCTGCCCAACTCCATCAGGCGAGCAAGCTGTGGCAAATCCGATCGCCATCGCTCGAACACCAGCGACGGCTCCATACAGTCTAATCCGATAATCAGGAGGCGAGGTTTGGTGGTTGAGGACATAGTTGACAGTAGCCTAATAATTATCGGTGATAGACCTGTGGATGATTGGCTGGAACTAAGGAATTAGCGCGGACGTTAATTACGAATTGGTGGTTTGAATGGAGAAAAGTGGTGACGTTTTAGCAGTGCAATTGTGGCGGCAATGACGGCAATGGCACAAAGGATATGGACAACGTTAAACGGCGTGCCTGGAAAAAACCAGGAGTCTGTCCGGAGAAATTCAATCATGAAACGACCGGAAGGATACCAAATGAGGTATAGCAAAAAAATATCTCCATCTTTGAGGTGATGACCGAAGCGCAGTGAAATCCAGAAAAGCAGGCCGAACCCGATGAAATTCCAGACTGATTCATAGAGAAACAAGGGATGAAACCGTACACTTTCTGGATAGGCAGTCAGGTCGTTGTAAGGGGGGATGCGGTGTTGGGGGTCAATGCGGAGTCCCCAGGGCAGGGTGGTTGGGGGGCCATAGAGTTCCTGATTAATGAAGTTTCCCCACCGCCCGATTGCTTGAGCGAGGGGCAAGCCGAGGGCGATCGCATCGAGGTAACTAAGTAGAGGCAAATGTCGAATGCGAGTAAAGAGCCAGAGGGCAACGCCACCGACAATGAACCCACCGAAGATGTGAATTCCCCCATCCCAGATGCGCAGAATTTCACCAGGGGTGGCGACGTACTGGCCTACGCCTAGGGCTGTCCGGGGAGATTGGATGAAGACATAGTAGAGCCGTGCGCCGATAAAACCTGGAATTAAAACCCAGATGAGCATATCCCAGAAGTCATCGGTCAGTTTTCCTTTGCGTTTGAGGTGGAAACTGGCAACCTGAACACCAATGAGGATGGCGATCGCCATCAATACCCCATACCAGCGGAGGGCAAAGGGGCCAAACTGAAAAATGATTGGGCTGACCGGAGGGTGCATGGGTGGGGTGGGGGTGGGGTGAGGTGAAAGTCTAAAGCTGAGGAGCTAAACGTAGGAGCTCAAAAATTGAGGATCTAAACGTCTGCAACGCTTAGTCTTCGAGATAGCCCAGATCCCTTAAGCGTTGCTGCACTTCCGGGTCGTCGAAACCAGGTGCCCTCTCGGTCCTGAGGGGTGTGCTTGTTTCATCAGTAAAACACTCCAGACAGGCGTGTAACGCTTCAACGTTCTCCGGAAGAATATCACTCAGGTTGAGGGTTTCACTAGGATCAGCATGGATGTCGTAGAGTTCCAGGCGATCGCCGCCAGTGGCAATCAATTTGTGGTTGCCACTCCAGATTGCCCGCCGCGTCTCACCACACGAACGAGACAGCAATAGTTCAGGTTGACGTTTTTGCATTAAGTTAATGACGTTCTGTGGTGGAATTGCCTCCGCAAAGACCCAAGTCCGTTCCGGGTCATTGGCTGCATCACGCGCTAAACTCAGTGCGGCTTCTTCTGCGGTTGCCAGACCAGCAGCGGCGAGGACGCTGTGAAACAATCGTCGGGTGGAGACGATGGCGGGATTGACAGTGCCGCGAGGGAAATTACCAGCCGGATCGCGGATGATCAGCGGGACACGCACCAGTTCGTTATAGAGGGTGAGGGAATGACCGATAAAGTCTTTTTCACCCAGATGCTCCCCATGGTCTGAGCAAATAATGACCAGCGTATTTTCTAGGCTGCCTGCTTCTCGCAGGTGCTTGAGAAAAGCCCCTAGTTGTTCATCCTGATGGGCCACTTCGGCGTTGTACATGCCGTCGAGGGTGTGCTTCTGGCGATCGTCTAGACAACTTGCCAGTGGTGCTAACCAGCCGTAAACATCGCTATTAAACGTTCTGAGATAGTGTTGTGCTGTTTTGTCGTGCAAAACGTGCGGGGCAAACCGCTCGATGTAGCGACGGGGAGGACGGTAGGGCATGTGAGTCCCCATCAAGTTAATGAAGGCAAAGACAGGTTGATGGGGGGCTAGGCCCTGACGGTTGATCAGCAAGCGTGCTGCATCGTCTAGGGACTTGCGCGAATTGCCCTTAAAGCTGAGGGCAGTCTGCCACAGTGGCACCATCAACGGCGAAAAGGAGAGAGCCAGCAGGGCATCGGAACGGGCAAAGGAATCCTGAATCCGGTTGAGCATTGCTGCAACCACTCGCTTGAATGACTGGCGATAGCGATCGAGCCATCCTGAGGGAATGCCTGCTTGGTTGGGATAGGAGGTTAGCAGGCCACTGTAATTGAGAAAGCTGTAGAAGCCACGCCGCAGACCATTGTTAATCACCCCGACTAGGGGGTTATTGCAAAACCCGGCGGTGAAATAGCCACCCATGCGCAACCGTTCGGCCAGTGTGGTCAGGTGGGAGGGCAGAACTGAGTAGGACTGGAGCGTTTGGTGCTGGGAGGGGTATAGCCCGGTAAACATTGACGCATGGGAGGGAACTGTCCACTGAGCAGGGGCGATCGCTCCCGTAAACAGAGTCGCCTCTTGAGCAAATGCATCCAGATAGGCAGAGGTCTCCAGGGGATAGCCGTAGCAGGAGAGGCGATCGGCTCGCTGGGTATCGAGCACGATGAAAAGAATATCAGGCCGCTGAACTGCCATAGGCGTCTCGATTGCGAAAACTGGGCTACTGAATACGCTGTCCTTTCGATCAATACCCCAGGAACGGTGTAGCCGGTTTAAGTGACCACAAAGTCTAGGTTAAGCTTAGGTAAAAACACGGGCTTCAGACGGTTTTCAATTAATGGAATAGGCCATGCTTTTGGGGTTGAGGAATTTTCAGGGTGAAGACTGTGCCCACACCAACCTCACTTTCAAGGGTCAATTCTCCCTGGTGCAAGTCCAAACATTTTTTTACTACTGCCATTCCCAACCCGCTGCCAGCGATGTTGCCCACGTTGGCACCGCGACGAAAAGGCTCAAAGATGTGAGCTTGTTCTTCGCGGGGAATGCCGATGCCGCGGTCTTTAATTTCAAACAGGACGAGGTCAGGTTCACAGGTTAAGGTGAAATTAATGGGGCTGCTGGGAGGAGAATATTTGATTGCGTTGGACAATAAATTGCTGAGAACTGAATAGATCAGCCGTTCATCTAAATAGGCATAGGTTGAACTCCCTAGCTTTTTGAACTGAATCGTTCGAGGGTGTTCGCTAAACAGTTGAATATCTTCAAGCAAATTCAGACAAAAGAATTGCATTTCAATTAATTCAGGCTTGCATTCTAGCTTTCCTGCATCTGCTCTTGCAAGCGTCAATATATCGTTGAGCAACTGTGTCATCAGCTTTGCCGACGATTGGATCTGCGTCAGTTTTTTTAGCCTCTCCGGCTCAATACGTGTCCTTAAATTTTCTAGTAAGAGTTGGGCAGAGCTGATGATGACGCTGAGGGGGGTGCGAAACTCGTGGGAAACCATTGAAAAGAACTGAAGTTTCATTTCTCCCAGTTCTTTTTCTTGAGCTAATTTCTGCTGTATTTTTTCTAATTGTTGTCGCTTTAAGATTTGACGGTACAGCAAAACGTACACACTCAGGAGCCAAATAAACGCTAAGACAGTGCCCAGATTCTCAATCACCATGCGGTTATGGGAATCGACCTGCGACTGCTCGACTTGGTGTTGCAGCAGGGCTTCCTCTTCGTCTTGTAACTCGGCAATGGTTTTGCGGATTAGGTGTTGGTTTTCGTTGGCCTGCACCACTAGCGGATGGCCTGCAGAGAGGAGCGATCGCTGCTGTTCTAGGTCATTGCGTCCTGGTTCCTCCAGCCTAGTGAGGGTGGTTGATTGTTCAAATAAGGACTGTCGCTGCTGCACCAAGGTCCTTAAAAAGTCTAGCCGCTGCTCCTGTACTTTGGTATTGGATAGGGATCGTTGCACATCATCTAATTGTTGGGTTAACCGCTGCATGGCTGTGTCATTGCGAGCGAGTTCAGTGCGATCGCCCAATAACAGATAACGCCAGTGACGTGCTTCAATATCTGTCAAACTCTCAGAAACATGAGTCAGGGCGGTCAAAATTTCATTGGTTTGTTTTACCCGTGCGGCGCTACTGATCAACTGGGTGGCGTTTTGGTAGGAAATATAGTTGACCAGCACCATGAGTAGCAAAGCTAGACAAAATGCTGCGGTGATCAGCTTCCGTTCTAAGGACCATCTTAATGTGTTAAACGTCACCATTGAACTCTTAAGCAACGTATGGTTTTTGCGATTGAGGAGACGGAGCGATCGCTCGGCTCTCCTCGGGTGCTCCTGAAACAATGCGGTTTGCTTGCTTGCTGTCTGGAGGATACTAGGAGGCGCTAAACTCAACATACGCCGTAGCAGATTCCTCAGAAACCGTTGGTTGGTTGTCTGCTTTGTGGCGGGTGAGCTACACGCTATTGGTCATGCATAAGTGCTGAAGATTGAGCGTGAAGATTGAGCACCGAAAGCAATGCTAGGTCGATCAAAGAAGTGCTGTGTATTGCTCCTGACTGCACGGTTGGTCACCCTCGCCCCTCGGCGGCGAAGCTACACTAAAAGTAACAAGCAGCGGACTCTCCCCAGTGAAGTTGTTGATCTGAAGGATGAACCCATGGAGATGAATCGATGGATGGGGGGCGCACGGAGTGCGCCGCTCATGCCAAAACTCATATCCAGATTCAGCCCCGTTTCCCATCAGTATCTCTACTCTAGGACTTGGTTTGCAAAATCTCAATGCGTATTCTAGTTGTTGAAGATGATGTGCAGATTGCAACGATGCTGACCGAGGCATTTATTGGCCGTCAGTATGAGGTAGATATGGTGCAGGACGGAGAAGTCGCCTGGCACTGGTTGAATAGCCTCGATTATGACTTGGTTGTGCTGGATCTCACCTTGCCTAAGGTCGATGGCATCAAGCTTTGCCAGCAGCTTCGGGCGAGAGGGGCGGCGGCTCGCAATGCGACGGTTCCAGTCATCATGTTGACCGCACGAGACACGATTGCTGACAAAGTGTTGGGTCTTGATGCCGGAGCCGATGACTATATGGTCAAACCGTTTGATCTCGACGAACTGATGGCACGGACTCGGGCGTTGCTACGGCGAGGCTGTGCGAGTGCCAATCCGACCCTAGCCTGGGGTGATCTGCGGTTGAACCCCAGCACTTGCGAAGCGACCTACCAAGAAAAGGCGCTGAACCTGACCCCAAAAGAATTTGCACTGCTGGAATTACTCATTGCCAACGGGCGGCGAGTGATGAGCCGTCCGATTATCATTGAAAAACTCTGGTCACAGGATGAATCACCCACCGAAGAAGCGGTAAAAACCCATATTCGAACACTGCGTCAAAAGCTAAGGTGCGTGGAGGCCCCCGATGACTTAATTGAAACAGTCCATGGAATGGGCTACCGAATGAAACAAATTGTTTAGAACTGCCAATCCCCCCGATTTCCCCCCGATTTCCCCCAAGCATTCCACCGTTTGTTCGATACCATACTCAGGGATACGATGTGTCGATGAGTTTTGCACACCTCCTTCGATACGTCTTCCACACTCCCCGAGGCTACTTTTTCATGAGTAGCTTCTTGACTTCCAGGACGCTGGGTTGCTCCGAACCAGAGTCCTGGAATTTCTCGTTGATTGAGATGGTTTGAATGGTTATGCAAACACTCCCCCAACCCCATTTGGCAGATGAACAGTTTCATGCTTGTTCTAGTGAAGCGGTTCTCCAGCAGCTATTGAGCAATGCACAGCAGGGGTTAACGCAGTCTGAGGTCGATCAACGTCGCAAAATCTACGGTCTCAACGAGTTAGCGGTTACCCCGGCCCAACCGGCCTGGATTCGCTTCCTCTTGCAGTTTAACCAGGTGCTTCTCTATATCTTGATCATTGCAGGGGCCATTAAGGCGTTTTTAGGATCGTGGACGAATGCAGCGGTCATTTGGGGGGTGACGCTGATCAATGCGGTGATTGGATTTGTGCAAGAGTCGAAGGCAGAGGGGGCGATCGCTGCATTGGCAAAGGCAGTCACCACCGAGGCTACGGTGATTCGAGATGGGAAAAAGCAGGTCGTCCCCTCGCAGGACCTTGTGCCGGGCGATATTGTTTGGCTGGCTTCTGGTGACAAGGTGCCTGCAGACTTGCGTCTGCTGAGCGTGCGGGGGTTACAGGTGGATGAATCGGCCCTGACGGGAGAATCTCTGCCGGTTGAGAAAACGACCTCCCCCTTGAGTCAGGATACTCCCCTGGCAGAACGTACCAATATGGCCTTTACGGGGAGCTTTGTCACGTTTGGTCAGGGCGTGGGAGTGGTGGTGGCAACTGGAAACCGCACTGAAATGGGGCAAATTTCTAAGTCGCTCGACCGCAGCCACAATCTGAGTACTCCTCTGACTCGCAAGTTTGCAAAATTTAGCCAAACGTTACTCTACATCATTCTGTCTTTGGCGTCCTTCACGTTTTTTGTCGGACTGGGGCAAGGGCGCTCTTGGCCAGAAATGTTTGAGGCGGCGGTTGCTCTGGCGGTGAGTGCGATCCCTGAAGGGTTGCCTGCGGTTGTGACGATTACGCTGGCGATTGGGGTCAACCGCATGGCGCGGAGACACGCTATTATCCGCAAGCTACCGGCGGTAGAAACGCTGGGTAGTGCAACAGTGATCTGTTCCGACAAAACTGGTACCCTGACCGAAAATCAAATGACGGTGCAGGCGATCTATGCAGGTGGTTTGCACTACTGTGTGACTGGTATGGGGTATGCTTGCGAGGGCGAAATTGGGTTGGTTGAACGAGATGCGATCGCTCACGATTACCACCATTACCCCAACCAACTGCTACCCCTCACTCATCTGCACGCCTATCCAGTCTTACAGAAGTGTTTGATCGCTGGGATTCTGTGTAATGACAGTCGCTTAGAATGGCGAGATCACGAATGCAGTGTCTTGGGTGACCCCACCGAGGGGGCATTAATTGTGGCGGCTCGGAAAATAGGCCTAGAACAGGAAGCCATGAATGAGCGCTGTCCTCGTTTAGACAGCATCCCGTTTGAATCGCAGTTTCAATATATGGCAACCCTCCATCAGGCCGGAACAACCAACGTGATTTACATGAAGGGGTCGCTGGAAGCAATTCTTGAACGGTGCGACAGCATGTATGACGAGGCTGGCAAAGTGGTACCCGTGTTGCCCGAATTGCTACGCTTGGAGACCGAACGCTTGGCAGAAAAAGGATTGCGGGTATTGGCCTTGGCTGAGAAATCGGTGCCCAAGCATCAGACAACATTGTCGCCTGTAGATCTAGAGGAGGGGTTTGTCTTTTTAGGCTTGCAGGGCATGATTGACCCCCCCCGACCTGAGGCGATCGCCGCAGTCCATGCCTGCCGTATGGCTGGTATTCAAGTCAAGATGATTACGGGCGATCACCTGACCACGGCAACGGCGATCGCGGAACGCATTGGCTTAGAGAAGGGGGGGGTGTTGACTGGCTTTACAGGTCAGCAGCTTGCTGCCATGGGAGATGAAGACCTGTCCCAAGCGGTTGAGCAGGGGTCGGTCTTTGCCAGGGTTGCCCCGACTCAAAAATTGCGCTTGGTCGAAGCACTGCAAGCCAAAGGTGAAATTGTGGCGATGACGGGGGACGGTGTGAATGATGCACCCGCCCTTAAGCAAGCAGATATCGGCATTGCGATGGGTAAGTCTGGTACCGATGTGGCACGGGAAGCGGCAGATATGTTGCTGACCGATGACAATTTCGCGTCTATCGAAGCGGCGGTTGAGGAAGGACGGACCGTTTACCAGAATTTGAGGAAGGCGATCGCCTTCATTTTGCCAGTCAATGGTGGCGAATCTATGACAATTTTGATCAGCGCTCTGCTGGCAAGGGATTTGCCAATCCTGTCGCTGCAAGTGCTGTGGCTAAATATGGTCAACTCGGTGGCGATGACTGTGCCCTTGGCCTTTGAGCCAAAATCAGAGCGCACCATGACACAACCCCCCCGCAATCCTAAAGAACCGCTGCTATCAGGCCGATTGCTGCAACGGATTGGCGCAGTCTCGGTGTTCAACTGGATTTTGATTTTTGGGAGCTTCGAGTGGGCTGAGCAGACCTTTGGTGATCTGGCGATCGCCCGCACCATGGCAATTCAAGCGTTAGTCGCCGGGCGCATTGTATATTTGCTCAGCGTCAGTCACTTGGGTACAGCAATTGTCCAGCGCCTGCGAGGAAGAAGGGCCAACTGGGGCGACGCAAAGGCAATTGGGTGGGGAATTGTGGGTGCAGTTATCTTGCAAATTCTATTCAGCCAATGGAGTGTCATGAACACCCTGTTTGCCACCGCCCCCCTCAACCTCGAGCAATGGCTCATTTGTGGCATCCCCGTGTTGCCGATGATCGGGCTGGCCTTTTGGGTGAACCGGCTAGACCCAACCGAGTAGCAGGGTGCATGGAGATTCATCTTAAGGTAAATTCAGTGCAGTGCAAAAACTCATTTCAGGGTCGGTAGCAGATTCATCTCGGATCGGTTGCCGAGATGAATGCATGCTGTTGCACGTTCACCTGATGTTTGATAGATCCATGCAGCTAACAAATCGGATTCATTTTAGAAATTTAAGGGGCGATCTGTTTGGGGGGCTGACAACGGCGATCGTCTCTTTGCCCCTAGCGCTGGCCTTTGGTGTGGCTTCTGGGGCAGGTCCAGTGGCCGGGTTGTATGGAGCCGTTTGCGTCGGCTTCTTTGCAGCATTGTTTGGCGGCACCCCCACGCTGATCTCAGAACCGACTGGCCCGATGACGGTTGTCATTACCACCATCATCGCTTCTCTGCTGGCCCGTAACCCAGAGAATGGGATGGCGATGGCTTTCACAGTGGTCATGCTGGCGGGCATTTTTCAAATTCTGTTTGGTGTCTTTCGGCTGGGAAAATATATCACGCTGATGCCCTATAGCGTCATCTCAGGTTTTATGTCTGGGATTGGCGTCATCCTGATTATTCTTCAAATTGCTCCTTTTCTGGGGCAACCCAGTCCCAAGGGGGGAGTGCTGGGTACCCTGCAAAGCTTGCCTCAGTTGATCAACAATATCAGTCTGCCGGAAACGGCACTAGGCGTCTTGACGCTGGCTATCATTTTCCTGATGCCATCCAAGCTAAAGCGCTATGCGCCGCCTCAATTGGTGGCCCTGATTGTGGGGACGATTGTGTCTCTGACCGTCTTTCAGGATGCTGAGATCCGGCGGATTGGTGAGATTCCGATGGGATTGCCCACCCTTCAAATGCCACTGTTTACCGCCGGACAAATCACCACCATGCTGGTTGATGGCGTAGTTCTGGGGATGTTGGGTTGCATTGATACGCTGCTCACCGCTGTGATTGCCGATAGCTTGACGCGGACAGAGCATGACTCTAACAAAGAACTGATTGGACAAGGCATTGGCAACTTGATGTCGGGGCTTTGTGGCGGGCTGCCGGGGGCTGGTGCCACGATGGGAACGGTGGTGAACATTCAAACGGGTGCTAAAACGGCGTTGTCAGGGCTGACACGGGCGTTGCTCCTGCTGGTTGTGGTGTTGTGGGCGGCAAACCTGACAGAACCTATCCCGATGGCGGTGTTGGCCGGAATTGCCCTGAAGGTGGGGCTTGATATTTTGGACTGGAGCTTCCTCAAGCGTGCCCACCAGGTCTCCTGGAAAGGGGCTGCAATCATGTATGGGGTGATGTTCCTCACTGTTTTTGTTGACCTGATCGTTGCTGTCGGTATTGGGGTCTTTATTGCCAATATTTTGACGATTGAGCGACTGAGCGAGTTGCAATCGCAAGAGGTGAAGGTCATTAGTGATGCAGATGATGCCGTTGCACTGACCGATGAGGAAAAGGCTCTGCTCGACCGCGCCGATGGTCGCGTGCTGCTGTTTTATTTAAGCGGTCCGATGATCTTTGGTGTCTCAAAGGCGATCGCTCGTCAGCACACCGCCCTTGCTGATTGCGATGTGCTGGTGATGGACTTGAGTGACGTGCCACTGCTGGGTGTCACGGCTTCGCTGGCGATTGAAAACACGCTGAAGGACGCAGTTGACCAGAAGCGTCAAGTGTTTATTGTGGGTGCAACGGGTAAGGTGAAGCGCCGCCTGGAAAAGTTTGGCATTTTTAGATTTGTGCCCATCGACCATTTGTTAATGGACCGGGCGGATGCAATTAGAAAGGCAGTGGCGCTTGTGGATCCATCACTCGCCGAAGCTGAGGCCAACTCTGTCAACTTGCCGGGGTCAGTCAACGGATAGGGGAGCCGTCTGGGGAGGGACAAATGGGCTAGTGGATGGTGGGCGATCGCTCACCGTCCAGCCCAAGACTAGCAGTCCGCCTAGCACAATGCCGGTGGCAAACGCCCACCCATGCGAGGGGTCTAGGGTACACAGGAGGCGGCGATCGCCATCGTAAATATTAATTGCCCAACCCCGCTTGCCTACATTCAATGGTGACTTAACATTGCTCATTGTTATTCAATCCCAAGTAGCACGACTAGACTTTACCGAACCTTGGAGTGACCGGACTTGCTTCACTATATTCAAGAAATGTTTCAGTCACAATCCTGACGAGATAATGGATTTTAAGGATATCTATAGATTTCTTCAAAGGCGGTGTTTCAGCAACGATTTTTGGTGTTGCTTAATGTGAATTCGGGATAAGCCGAAACCCTTGCTGTTCCGGGCGCGTCGCGCCCGGAACAGCAAGGGTTTTGGGGCACC
>DVEB01000074.1 GCA_015295905.1 Synechococcales cyanobacterium M55_K2018_004 | reverse complement strand
AACCGACTCAATAACCGACGGAGTCGGTATCACTAGATCGATGAGGGGATGTTTGGGCTGCGTTGTATCGTCAAGTCTTTCCCTTGTGGTTGCAATTTATTCGCGAGCGAGACTGAAGGGCTGTTGCTGGGCGCCTGCCCTGATGGAGGCATCGGCGGTTGTCCTGTGTACTTTCTGCAACTGCACAGCGCAAGCTTTCAGCTCTGGTTCTAGCGAGTCGGGACACGCCGCAGGATGCATCAACACATTCACCTCTGCCTTGTCTGCCCAAAGGTAGCCCCAGTGCATGGGGGCAAAAACAGTTCCAGGGGCGATCGCCCGAGTCACTTTTGCTGGAAATTGGGCCGTCCCCCGACGAGATTTCACCTCAACCAGATCCCCCTCTGCAATTCCCAACGGTTCTGCATCGCGGGGATGGATTTCAAGAAACGGGGACGGGTGCATCTGGCGAATTTTTTCAATCCGCCCGGTGCGGGTTTGCGTGTGCCAGTGACCATAAAGCCTACCCGTAGTGAAAATCAAGGGATAGTGGTGGTCGGGAGGTTCTGCCAAGCCGTTGGAGTGGAGTGCGGCAAAGCGGGCACGCCCATCGGAAGTGTGAAACTGATGGCGAGTATAGAGTCGCTTATAGTCTGCTTGGGGGTGCTGAGAACCACGGGTTGCAGAGTTCTCATCTATTTCTACAGCTCGATCTCCCCATTGTTGAGGACCTTGTGTTTTAAGTACGGCGTGACTGATGTGGGTCATGTCGCAGGGGCGATCGCGCGTCAGTTGCACAAATTCGGCAAATACCTCAGCGGCATTCTGAAACGGAAAGAGTTGCGCAAACCCCAGACGACGACCGACCTCTGCGAAAATCTCCCAGTCAGGCCGTGATTCACCTACAGGTGCCCGGAACGCCTGGCAGAGGGTAACGACTCGTTCAGAGTTGGTCATGCAGCCCGTCTTTTCGCTCCATTGAGCCGCTGGTAGAAGAACATGGGCGAACTGGCTAGTCTCTGTGGGGTAGTAGGCGTCTTGATAGACGGTGAAGGGCGATCGCCGCAGTGCCGTTTTGGCCCGTTCCAGATCGGGCAGGCTGACCGCTGGGTTTGTCGCGGCAATCCACAAGAAATGAACCGCATCGTCTTCCAAGCCGGTAATCATGTCCCAAGTGGAGCGTCCGGGGCAGGGAGAAATCTGACCAGCGGGGAGTCCCCAGAACTGCTCGACCTCCCGCCGGTGTAGGGGATTGCTGACCTGGCGATATCCGGGCAACAGGTGGGATAGGCCCCCGGCTTCGCGTCCGCCCATGGCGTTGGGTTGGCCCGTGAGGGAAAAGGGACCACAGCCTGGTTTGCCAATCGTCCCTGTGAGCAGGTGTAGGTTGATAATCGCCCGGACTTTGGCAGTCCCCTCGCTGGACTGGTTAATGCCCATCGACCAGAGCGACACAATTCGCTGAGACTTGGCCCAGTAACGCGCTGCCGTTTCCAGATCGGCGACAGCAATGCCGCACTGTTGGGCCACTCGGTCTGGGGGATAGTGGCTCAGCACCTCGGTATAGTCGGCAAAACCATGGGTGGATTGTTGGATGAATGTCTGGTCAATTGCGCCCCACTGCCACAACAGGTGGGCAATGCCATTGAGTAGTGTGATATCGCTTCCCGGTCGAATGCTCAGGTGCAAATCAGCGGCCTCCGCCGTCTCAGTGCGTCTGGGGTCTACTACGATTAGCTTCACCTCAGGATTTTGCTTGTGATATTTCCGCAGGCGGTTGAAGGCGATCGGGTGACACTCGGCGGCATTTGTGCCAATCAAGAAGGCTAGGTCGGTGCATTCTAGGTCGTCATAGCAGGCAGGTGGGCCATCTGCACCGAAACTCTGCACATACCCGGAGACCGCAGACGACATACACAGACGCGAATTTGCATCAAAATTATTGGTGCCTAGACAGCCTTTCATCAACTTCTGGGCGATGTAGTAGTCTTCTGTCTGAAACTGGCCGGAACCGTACATGCAGAGTGCATCGGCCCCGTGGCGATCGCGCACTGATTGAATTTGCGCCACAATGCGGTCTAGTGCTTCATCCCAACTCACCCGCCGAAAGGGCTGATCGAGCGAGTCTCGCACCATGGGATAGAGCAACCGATCCTTGTCAATGGCGTCTAGCACGGTTGCCCCCTTCACACACACCATGCCTTGGCTGGAAGGGTGAGTGCGATCGCCCCTAACCTTCCAATTCTGGATGTTGGATGTTGGATGTTGGATGGGAACTTCAGGAGATGCTTTTGATGCAATTGGAATAACTTCTAATCCACATCCAACGCCACAGTAAGGACAGAGTGTTTTTACAGATTCAGCCACGGTTCGTTAAAGCAATTAATGCAGTGAATGTCGAGGGATGAACGCAGAATAGTCAATACGAAACAGTTGATAAAACGCTGAATGAGTCGTGATCTGATGCCAAGTCTTCAAAATCCTGCGACAGGATTCATGGCAGGGGGTGGTGGGACTTTGCCTTCCACAAGGGACATGACACGTCGCTCCCCATCTATCACCCTAGTGTCTGGAGTTGGTATGAAATCCAAACTGATGACTGCTGAAATCGGAGAGAATTTCGGTTCAAGCCTTCCTGCTCGTGGTTGGGAGAGTGGGGGGCGAGGGGGCAGGGCAAACTGCTGGCATACCAAGCAGCAAATATGATTCAAATGCTTGGACGGGCAATCTCAAGTTCAAAATTGAGTCAAGGCAAGGGGAATAGCCATTCACAGGCTTGAGTGCGATCTATAGCTTGTCATCATGGGCAAACCGACGATAGAGGAAATCTAAGGCATAGTTGCGCAGTTCATAGAAGAGGGGGTCCTCAAAAATACGGGCGCGATCGCGCGGACGCGGGAAGGGAATGTCGAGAATTTCGCCAATGGTTGCAGAAGGGCCATTCGTCATCATAACCAGGCGATCAGCAAGGAACAGGGCTTCATCAATGTCGTGGGTGATCATCAAGACGGTTCCCCCACTGCGTTGCCAAATTTTCAGCAGTTCTTCCTGCAATTCCTCTTTGGTGATGGCATCCAGCGCCCCAAAGGGTTCATCCAGGATCAGGACTTTGGGATTGATCGCAAGTGCACGGGCGATCGCCACCCGCTGTTTCATGCCACCTGAGAGTTGGGCAGGACGCTTGTTCGCCGCTGCCGTCAACCCCACCATCTCCAGACTTTGATTGACAATCTCAACTTTTTCTGGTTTGGATTTATCTTTGTAGACTGACTTTACTGCCAAGTAAACGTTCTCAAACGCCGTCTTCCACGGCAGCAGAGAATAGTTCTGAAACACCATCATACGGTCGGGGCCGGGGCGCTGGATCGGTTGCGACTCTAGTAAGACTTCGCCAGAGGTGGGTTGCGAAAATCCAGCCACCATGTTGAGCAGGGTCGATTTACCGCAACCCGAGTGACCAATGACGCAGATAAACTCGCCTTCCTTGACCGAAAGATTCACCCCATCGAGAACAGGATACACACCATTGGCGGTGGGGTAGTGCTTAGACACATCTTTGATCTCCAGGAAGTTTTCCACCTGGGGTGGGGTGGCAGTCATGGGTGAAGTATTTTCGAGGGTCTGCATAGTTCGGAGGAGAGGATGATAGACGGGTGCGATGCGGGTAAACGTCAGTGGGGTGGATAGCCAGGCGTTAAGCGGCGACCTCCTGAGCGACATCGATGTTGATCTCTTGGACGTTGTAATCGCGTTTGATTGCCAGGCTATGGAGGTATTGCAGGGGGTCATCGGGATTAAAGACGGTGCCATCGACTAAGCGAATGGGGGTGCGATCGCGCAGCAGATGCGGTTCACCTAAATCGCGAATTGCCTGGTCAAATACATCAACCCGCCGCACTCGTTGCAGAATTTCTGACCAGTTGCGAGGGAAGGGAACAATGCCCCAACGCGCCAGCTGGGTCATCATCCACAACCCTTCCACTGGGTCGGGACAGTTGGTTTTGTTGACAAAAAACTGGTTGTAATTGATTAGTTTTTGGGGCTCTGCTGCGGTGCCCGTATGGTAAGCATCGATGAATCCTGGACGCATCCAGGCTGGATCTGTCCCCACGTATTCGGGTCGGGCTAGGAGTTGTAAAATGTCTTCTCGATTGCGGTGATCGTCACAATATTCACACGCCTCTAGCAGCGCCTTCACCAGTGCTAGGTGAGTCTGGGGGTTTTCGTTAGCCCAACTCTCCCGCACGCCTAATACTTTCTCGCAGTGGCCATTCCAGATATCCAGATCGGTCGCCATCACAAATCCAATTCCTTCCTGCACGGCACGAGAGTTCCACGGCTCACCCACGCAATAGCCGTCAATGTTCCCAGCCTTGAGGTTGGCAAACATTTGTGCCGGAGGAATAACGGTCAGGTCAACATCCACATCGGGGTCAATGTCAGCGGCAGCCAGCCAGTATCGCAGAATCAAATTGTGCATGGAGGCCGGGTGAACCATGCCAAGGGTATGTCGTTTGTCGGGAGTTTGCTCGAGGTATTGCTTAAAGTCGGTGAGGCTGCGAATGCCCTGATCGTAAAACCGCTTGGCGAAGGTGATGGCATTGCCGTTGCGCGAGAGGGTCAAGGCGGTGACAACGGGCAGCGGGGTAGCATTGTGTATTCCCAGGGTGAGGGCCAATGGCATTCCTGCCACCATCTGGGCTGCATCCAACCTGCCAGAAAGTGTGTCTTGGGCGATCGCCTTCCAACTGGGCTGACGAACCAAGTTGACCTGCTCTAGCCCATATTTTTGGAACAATCCCTTCTCTTTTGCGACCACCAGTGGGGCACAGTCCGTCAGCGGGATAAAGCCAATGTCTAGGCTGACTTTCTCTAGCCCTTGGCCTGATACAGCCACCTTGGGGGCCACCTGCTGCTTACGACGGGCAACTCGCTTCTGCTGGTTGAGGAAGTAAATCATCTCATTGCGCAGGCTGTAGTAGCTGGGATGGTTGACGACTTCTAGCCGTTGGCGCGGACGCGGAATTGGCACATCGAGGATTTGCCCAATCTGGGCAGCCGGGCCATTGGTCAACATCACAATGCGGTCAGACAGCAACAGCGCCTCATCAACATCGTGCGTCACCATCACACAGGTCAACTGGTGCTCATTGCAAATACGCATCAACTGTTCCTGCAAGTTGCCGCGCGTGAGAGCATCCAACGCGCCAAATGGCTCATCCAGCAACAACACCTTCGGACGTAGGGCTAGGGCACGGGCGATCGCCACCCGCTGCTTCATGCCGCCAGACAACTCACCAGGACGCTTATCGGCAGCAGCAGTCAGACCCACTAGATGAATGTGTTCTTCGATCAGGGCATCCCGCTCGGCCTGGGGCTTATCCTTGAGGGCTGCGTTGACAGCAAGGGCAATATTCTGGCGGACGGTTTTCCAGGGAAGTAACGAATAGTTTTGAAACACCACCATGCGGTCAGGGCCAGGCTGTTTGATCTCCCGCCCTTCCAAAATCACCCCGCCTGAGGTGGCGCGATCAAGCCCAGCGATGATGTTGAGCAGCGTGGATTTACCGCAACCGGAATGTCCAATTAATGAGACAAACTCGCCCTGTTGAATGCAAAAGTCAATGTTTTTGAGGGCAATGTAGCGATCGCCATTCTCTAAGGGATAGACCTTATCTACGTGGTCAATGTCAATAAAATTGATCATAGCAGAAGTGAGAACTAGATAATGAAGTGTTGCAGATGGCTGTATGCGGTTTAACACCGAGTGTCTTGCTAAGACACTCGATGTCTACATGAATTTAACGCTGTTCACTTGGGGCCACACGACGACCAACCCAGGCCACTAACTTATCGAGCAGCAGACCCACCAGACCCACGTAGATAATCGCCAGGATAATTTGACTGGTGCTGTCCTCATTACCGGCATTGTAAGCATCCCAGATGAAAAACCCAATTCCTCCATCGGCCTTCAGCATTTCTGCCGCAACGATTGCCAACCACGACAAACCAATCCCAATGCGCAATCCAGTAAACACGTAAGGAACGGTCGAAGGAACCAAAATATTGAATAGGTACTCAGGGAAGGATAATTGCAAGACTTTAGAGACATTTTTGTAGTCTTGCGGAACTTGCTGCACCCCCACTGCGGTATTGATCAAAATTGGCCAGATCGCAGTAATAAAGATGACGTAGATGGCTGCTGCATCATTGTTTTGAAAAATCAACAGCGACAGCGGCATCCATGCCAGGGGTGGAACTGTTCGCAAGACCTGAATGATCGGATCCATGCCATGACGCACAAAGGGCACAGTGCCCACCAGCGTACCGATACCAATACCTGCGATCGCCGCCAACGTATACCCCACCGCCACTCGTTGCAGACTGATCAAGATCTGCCAGCCCAGTCCCTTGCTGGTTCCCCCGTCATCAAAAAAGGGATTCACGATCAAACGCCAAGTTTCAGAGACAACCCGGATAGGGCCAGGGATGCGGGCATCGGGGCTGAGACAAAGCAATTGCCAGATCAACAAGAAACCACCGACGAAAACGATGGGGGCAAGCAACGATTTGCCTCGTTTAATTAATGCTGTGACAACAGGCGACGGAGCAGAGCGCCGGACAGCAGAATTCATAGTCATGTCGGAGATTCCTTGCAGAACGAATAAGGTCAGGAAGAGGTTCGGAACAAATTCGGAACGAATATTTTTGAGTGAATTTTAATCAGCGTTCACGATGCAAACTGTCTGTTTCATTGCATCCTTCGAGCAGAAAAAGCTGGCAACACACCAAATTTTTAATTCCCCCGCCCTTTCTTCCACGCGGGGAGAAGAAGGGACGCTAAAGCAATCAGGATCTGCCATTCAATCATGCACTCCGCCGTAGGATGGGTTAGGCGACAGCCATAACACAGCGGGAGGATTGTAAGGTTCACGTCAGTCTCTTAGCGTGGTTCGGTTCTCCCTCTCCTGCCGCTGGCAAGGGGGCTAGGGGATGAGAGCAGCCCCCTTGAGGGCAAAACGCGTCGTATGTATGCCGTAGACCTCACAAGGGCAGGGGAGGCAGCAATTATGCCTTCTTGATCTTGAGGCTCTTCAGATATTCCTCAGGTTTTTCAGGGTCAAACGTCACCCCGTCAAAGAAGGTTTCTACACCGCGAGACGTGCTAGCCGGGATTGCTGCTTCCTGACCGATCGCCTTCGCCGCTGCCCGCCAGATGTCTTCCCGGTTCACCTTGTCCACCAGCCCCTTCGTATCGAAATTCACCGGCAGATTGCCCCAGCGAATTTCTTCTGTTAGGAACCACAGGTCATGGCTCTTGAAGGGATAGGACGCACTATCAGCCCAGAATTTCATCATCAGGGGGCTATTTTCCAACTTACGGCCATTGCCAAAGTCGAAGTTCCCCTTGATCCGTTCCAAAATATCGGCAACGGGAGCCTTCACATACTTGTCTTGCGACAGGATCTCGCACAATTCCTGCTTGTTGGCCGGGTCATCTGCCCAGATCTGCGCTTCCAGCACGGCTTGGGTCAAGGCTTGAGCTGCTTTCGGATGCTGGTCTACCCAATCAGCCCGCATTGCAAATGCCTTTTCGGGATGGTCTTTCCAGAGTTCGCCTGTGGTTAGGGCATTGAAACCTGACCCCTTGCTGACCAGACGACCATTCCACGGTTCACCCACGCAGAAGGCATCCATCGTCTTGGTTTCCATGTTGGCCACCATTTGCGGTGGTGGAATCACGACGATATCCACATCCGTCATGGGGTTGATGCCGTTCCCTGCCAGCCAGTAGCGCATCCACAGATCATGCGTGCCACCAGGAAAGGTGACCGCAGCCTTAAATTTCTGATTGCCTGCCTTGCGCTTATCGATTTCCCCCTTCAAGGCAGTCGCATCGGTCGTAATGTTGAGGGACTTAAAGTCGTTGGCTAGGGAAATGCCCTGTCCATTTGTGTTCAACCGAGCCAGGATATACATAGGCAGCGGTTGGTTGCTCTTGGTCTTGCCTGCGGCCAGGAGGTAGGGCATGGGGGAAAGGATGTGGGCACCGTCAATGCCGCCCCCCGCAGCACCCAGTTCCAGGTTATCGCGGGTGGTCGCCCAGGAGGTCTGCTTGGCCACCTCTACATCGGGCATCCCGTGTTTGGCGAAAAATCCCTTCTCCTTTGCAACAATAAGTGGAGCCGCATCAGTCAGCGCGATAAAGCCCAGCTTGGCAGTGGTGACCTCTGGGGCATCGCCACTAGCAACAGCAGCAGGCGAGGCTCCACCCGTGGCAGGGGAAGCAGGTGCTTCGGCAGTGGTGTTAGAGCTAGAACACCCATGCATAACCAGTGCTGTTGCAGTTGTTGCTCCGGCGGTGAACAAAAATTTACGACGAGACAGACGTGACAGATAAGACATTTGAATTCTCCAAAATCAATGGCTCATGAAAAATTGGACAAGCAGTCCTAACAGCCGCGAGGCTGTGATTGATACTGACATGAAACAGCGTGATTGATGCAACAGTTGATCAGTCAGGTCAGGCATCCACCACGACCTTGCCAATGGGATGGGCACAACAGGTGAGAATGTATCCATCGGCTTCCTCACTCGGACTGAGCGCAGCAGGCCGTTCGTCATACTTCACCTGTCCTTCCAGCATCTGCTGTTTGCAGGTGCCACAGCGACCGGAGCGACAACTGAACTCCAGTTCCAGTCCGGCTTTTTCTGCCACTTCCAGAATCGAATCAGCTTCAGTGCAAGCGATTGCTTTTCCAGATCGGGCAAAGGCGATCGCGGCAGAAGTTGCCGCGGCGGTGGGAGCAGGCGATGAGGCTGGGGCCTCGTCAGGCATGACCACCCCAGGTTTCACCTCCGCATTGAAGTGTTCCACCATGAGCTGGCGCAGAACGTCCTTCAAGTCTTCACAGGGCACACCCTTCATCACACAGGTGCCAAGTTTGGCATCCTTTCCGACCTTTCCCCCCATATAGATGTCCACTCCTTCAACGGTCTTGCCGTTTTTGCGTGTCTTCGTTCCCAGCAAGCCAATATCGGCCACCTGGGGCTGACCACAGGAGTTGGGACAGCCAGTAAAGTGGACACGCACGGGTTGGGGGACGGTGACCTCCTGCTCCAGTTCTTTCATTAGGGCGAGGGCGCGATTTTTCGTCTCGATCAGCGCAAAGTTACAGAACTGAGCGCCTGTGCAAGAGACGAGCGATCGCACCAATGGCCCTGGATGGGTCGGAAACTTTTGTAACACTGGCTCTCGCAAAAATGCGGCTAGGCGAGAATCGGGGATGTAGGGGATAATCAGGTTTTGCTCAACCGTGAGGCGGATTTCCCCCGCCCCGTAGACCTCGGCTAGCCTCGCCAGCTCAAACATATCGTCAGCGTATAGCCGACCGACGGGGATATGCAGGCCCACGTAGTTCAGCCCGGGTTGCTTTTGGGCATAGATGCCGATGTGGTCACGCTTTTCCCAGTCAATCTCGTCTTTGGGGGCAGCAGGTCGGAGCGATCGCCCCATCTGCCGTTCTACTGCCGCACGGAAGGCAGGCAGGCCCCACTCGTCAATCAGCCACATCAGGCGAGACTTTTGACGATTGGCCCGCAACCCGTGATCTCGGTAGACTTCTAAAATTGCTCGACAGAGCGACACCACCTCTTCAGGCGTAACCCAGGCATCTAGCGGAATTGCTGCCTCACATCGCTTTGCAGAAAAGAACCCACCGACTAAGACATTAAACCCGATCTGATCATGATTATAGGCGGGGACAAACGCAATATCGTTAATTTCTGCGTGAACAGAGTTATCCCGTCCCCCTTCAATTGCAATATTAAATTTTCGAGGTAAATTTGTAAACTCAGGATTTCCTTCACCGCAATTAGTGATCATATCCTGAACTTGCTTGACTATCTCACGAACATCAATCAGTTCGCCAGCATCAATTCCTGCTACAGGTGAGGCAGTAATGTTCCGAACATTATCCATTCCAGACTGAACACTGGTCATTCCCACTGACCTAAGTCGTTCAAAAATATTGGGAATGTCTTCTAGGCGAATTCCACGCAACTGTAAATTTTGTCGCGTTGTGATATCTGCGTTACCATCTTCACCATAGCGTTGCACAATTTCTGCTAGAACTCGTAATCCTTGACTGGAGACAATTCCAGCAGGAATCCGCAGTCGCATCATGAACTTGCCCGGTGTGACAGGCCGAAAGAAAACACCGACCCACTTTAAGCGATAGTTGAGGTCATTTTCCTCCATCGCTTCCCAACCAATGCGAGCAAAGTGCTCTAGCTCAGCCTTGACTGCCAGGCCATCTTTTTCGGCTTTGAATTTCTCAAATTTATTTAGGGTAGTTTCTACGGGAACTGTACTGGTCATAAACAAACCCTTTGCGATGAGGGAGCGAGGACTAATGAGGGGCAAGTTGAATCGCAGGACTCCAACTTCAAAGCTCAATTTCAAACTTAAAATCTGAATTGCAATTCGGTTGATTATTGCGACCTCCAGTGCTCTTGATGTTCAAGATAGGTGTCTTGCAGAGGACGTTTCGTATTGCTTGTAACAAAACGTTTCTGGCTATGAATTTACTGCATAATCCCAATGCCAAACTTGCATTTGGCAACTCAACAAGCCTGTGTCATGCTCAGTAAGATGCTTTTAACAAGAGATGAATTCGACGAACAGTTTTTCGTGGGCAAGTTTTCTTAGGTAAGGACTTTGCTCTCGCTTCAATACGTTGCTATTTGAGGCATGTCATGCATTGTGAGACATACCTCAGGCAATGGGTATCACATTTGTTGAAACAAGATTGCAAATCATCGCATTCGTGGGCCTTGGATTCAATCGTTTGCCAACAGACCGTCAACAGACCGTCAACAGACTATCAAAAGATCATCAACAGACTGTCAACAGATATGTTCAATATTTCCCAGAACACCCTTGTGCAGTCAGAAGACCCTGCTCTGCTGCAAGCACAACGGGCTGCACACGTTGAGGACTGGGCACGGGTGATCCAGTGGCTGCAGCGATCGCTCCCACACCTCATACAGCAGGCGAGTGCTGTCCATCTGCCAGATGCTCCCCAAGCGGCTAGCTTTGTCCAGGAATGGCTGAGGCTGTTGCTAGAAGTCCTGGTATCAGGGGAGTTTCAAGACCGTTGGGAGATTGCCAAGCTATGCGCCAAACTAGCCTCTGAAGATGCGTTTAATCCGGCTGAGATTATCGCTGCGTTGATGGACTGGTTACAGGATAGTGAAGCAGAGTTTGAGCTGCGCTGGTTTGCGGCCCGCATTCTCGGAGAATTTCGCACGCCAGCCGTGCTAGAGAGTCTGATCCGACTGATTCAGACTGCGCCGCAACCAGAGTTGGTCGAAACGACGGCGATCGCGCTCTCCGGCTTCGGGACAATGGCGATCGCCCCCCTGACTGCCCTACTGGAGCAGGAACAGACTCGTCTGCTAGCGGTCAAAACCCTGGCCCAAATCCGTAATACCGCAACGCTGGTACCGCTGTTGCAGGTGGTGCAAGACCCAGACTCCACAATTCGGGCGATCGCCATCGAAGCTCTTGGTAGTTTTCATGATCCCCGCGTCCCCCCCGTCTTAATTGAAGGACTGCACGATCGCTCTAGTCAGGTACGGCGGGCGGCGGTGGTTGGCCTCAGCTTTCGCGCCGATCTGCTGCCCACCTACGACTTGGTCAGTCTGCTGCAACCGCTGCTGTGGGATATTGACGACTCGGTGTGTGTGCAAACGGCGATCGCCCTCGGTCGTCTGGGCAATGACGCAGCCGCAACAGCCCTCAGTGAGGTGCTGTGCGCCCCCTTCACACCCAATGACCTGCGCCTGGAAGCGATTCGCGCCCTTGGCTGGATCCAGTCACCACTGGCGCTGCAAGGGTTGTGTCAATTTTTCTCGCTGTCTCTGGATCAAAATCCCGTCTCCCCTAGGGTCTATCAAGAAGCGCTGGTTGCCTTAGGACGTCTAGAAAGCCCTGCCCTGCAACAAACCGCCCTAAAGTTTTTGGTCAATCTCCTGCAAAGTCATCACCCTGCAATTGAACCGACTGCCAATAAACAAGCGATCGCCCTAACACTAGGACAGTTGGGGCATCGAGCCGCAATTGATCCGCTCATTGAATTGCTGGCGGATGCCAATCCGGGTGTACGGTTTCATGCAATTGCCGCATTGCAGCAGATCGATGCTCATTTGGCCCACCAAAAGCTGGCGGCGATCGCTCAGGCATCAAACTATCCAGCGACTTTGAAAGCAGGGGTGGCGATCGCCCTTCAAGAATGGCGCCAACCGTAAGTGATCCGCTCAGACAATTTTAAGGTCAGGCAATTCTAGGGTCAGGCAATTTTAAGGGGCGAACGTTGGCAAATCTGCTCCTTATACCGACTCCGTCGGTGATTGAGTCGGTTTGTCGTGGTGGGGGCACCGCACACCGCGCGGTGCCCCAAAACCTTCTTAACCAGAACTGACGTCAGATTAGGCTGCTGCCAAGTCAGTGCAGTAGTGCTCCATCACACCATCCAGGAAGCCCCACAGAGCATTGGCGGCAGTCTCAGCCGCCTGCAGCGCTTCGGCCTGCTGCTGCTCCGTCACAGCATGGCGTTCGATCAGTTGCATGATGGATTCCCGGTGATACACATCTGCCGTTTGGTGAACCGTGAAGAACTCGTAGTCCGCCGGGTTAGTCATCCCATAAAAGCGCTTCAGCCCATCAATTTTAGTGGTTGCCACCTCGGGCACCTGCGATTCGTAAACATAGAGCGCCGCCAACCCTGCATAGAAGGGAGAGGTGAGGCAGACGTTGCGGAACTGGCCGATCAAGTTTTGAGTCGAGTCCAGCAGAGGGGTTTCGTCCAGTTGGGCCGCATCAGCACCAAGGGCGATCGCAAAATTCCGCCACAGCGCAGGATGGTTCTTCTCACCGCGTTCCTCGCTGACCAAGTTATCCAGCAGTTCCTGGCGGACGTCTAGGTGCGGTGTATTGAAGTGAACCGCGCTGATATAGGTGGGAAATGCTTTGACGTGATGGAAGTATTGCTCAGCATAGGGGCGCAGGTGTTCGCGGGTCAGTTTACCTTCTGTCCAGGCGACGTAGAAGGGGTGGGTCAGCAGGTGCTTGTCGGCGATCAAGGCGTCGAGTTGCTGGCGCAAAGTCATAGGTAATCGTTCCTCGTTGATAGAATCTCACCCCGTTGAGGGGAAGGACAAACAAAAGGTTAAGAAAACCTTTAAAATTTCAACACAGAGCTTACATGGTCTGGAGGAATCATACCAAAGAGCTAGCAGACGAAGGCACAAGTTGGCCGCCTATTTTGTCGGTCAGGGTGCAACGTGGGTGGAACTAAGGCGCACCATCAGGGTTGGGCAGGATGGCAGCCCTGCTCGGTTGTTTTGCTGCGCTGCGAAGCAACCTCTCCACGGTTGAGGGCTGATGTCTGCGACAAGATGTATCTACTCCTACCAAAACCCCTCTCTGGATCCGTTACCGTCGGATAACATCAGGTCTTTAATACTGAGGCAGTGCGCCAAACGTTATGCGCCTAGAGCAAATACAGGCATTTCTTGCGATCGCAGAGACTGGCAGTTTTCAGCAAGCTGCGCTGCAATGCGGTGTGACCCAATCCACCATCAGTCGGCAAATTCAAGGGCTTGAGACTGACCTGGGGATGCCGTTGTTTCATCGCCATGCTCAGGCCAAATTGACAGTGGCCGGCGATCGCCTCCTCCCCCGTGCCCGCAAGATCTGGCAGGAATGGCAGACGGCCACCCAGGAGTTGCAGGATCTCCGCCAGGGCAAGCAACCGGAACTGTGTGTGGCCGCTATTCATTCTATCTGTGCCTACTATTTGCCGCCGGTGTTGCAACAATTCTGTCAGGCGTATGCCGATGTGCAGTTGCGAGTGACGGCGCTGGGGAGCGATCGCGCCCTGAAGGTGCTCAAGGATGGCTTGGTGGATCTGGCGATCGTGATGAACAATCGCTTCCTAGTCACCAGTGGCGAAATGGTGGTGGAAGTTCTCTACGATGAACCGATCAAGGTGTTGATGGCGGCAGACCACCCCCTCAGCCAGTTTGAGGCTGTTCCCTGGGATGCCCTAGCCCGCTATCCCCAAGTGGTCTTCAAAGATGGCTACGGTATGCAGCGGATCGTGCAGGAGCAATTTGCCCGCCGAGGCAGCCCCCTCAAAGCAGCCCTGGAATTGAATACGCCCGATGCGTTCCGAGGCGTGGTGCGCCAAGGGAAGATGGTAGCGCTGCTGCCTGAGTCTGCTTTGGTCGAAGCTTACCATGATCCAACGCTGACCGTTCGCAGCATTGCAACGGACGCCAACTCCCTGACCGATCTACCCTTGACCCGGCAGGTGGTGATGGTGACCACGAGCGATCGCCTCCAAATTCCTCCCATCCAATACTTTTACCAACTGGTGCGTCACCATTTTCCGCAGCAACTCACCCTAGCGCAGGCTGCGCCAGCCTGCGTTTCTCCTGGCTAGCAATTGCTCCACGATTGCTCCAGCCGCATTTCCTATGGCGTCTTAGGCAACGACAATTCGCAGTTCAACGACAATTCGGACTATTTAGTTCGTACTATTTACATCGTCCTATTTACAGTTCGCATGGAATTTAATCTCTTGGTTGAGGCAAGGGCGTGGCTGGCAGTCCTGCCGCTGCTATAACAACAAGCTCCAGATCCCTCTAGCCCCTCTCCTATTCTTTCCTTCCTAGTTCATGCCATGAGTTCCGTTTTTCGAGATCTCCTCCGCAAAGTTGGCAGCGGCTCCCACACTAGCAAAGACTTGACCCGCACAGAAGCAGCGATCGCCACCCGGATGATGCTGTTGCAGGAGGCCACCCCCGCTCAGATCGGTGCCTTCATGATCGCCCACCGGATCAAGCGACCCACGGGTGAGGAACTGGCAGGGATGCTGGATGCCTACGATGAACTGGGGCCAAAGGTGGCCGCGATCGATGCGAGTCGCCCGGTGGTGGTGATGAGCCACCCCTACGATGGGCGCGATCGCACCCTCCCCCTTACCGTTGTCACAGCATTGGTTCTGGCGGCAGCGGGTTGCCCCGTGCTCCAGCATGGGGGCGGACGGATGCCCACTAAGGCGGGCGTTCCCCTGGTTGAATTGTGGCAGCGGCTGGGGGTGGACTGGTCGCAACAGTCTCTCAGCCAAGTGCATGACATCTTGCAACGCATTGGTGTGGGCTTTGTCTACCTACCCACTCATTTCCCATTGGCGCATAGCCTAGTGCAGTATCGGGAAGAAATTGGCAAGCGTCCCCCATTCGCCACCCTAGAGCTATTCTGGAACCCCTATGCTGGAGATGCGCAGGTCATCGTTGGGTTCGTCCATCCACCCACCGAGAGTATGGCCCGTTCGGCCTTCGGCTTACGGGGGATGACCCAGTTCACGACAGTCAAGGGGCTAGAGGGGAGTTGTGACTTGCCCCGCGAGCGCACAGCAATTATTGGCCTCAGCGGCCACGTTTCCCTACCGGAGGATGTACTGCCTGTGCCCGACGCGGAAGAGTCTCCTGGCGCTGCGCCAGACTTCACCCGGTTGCACTTGCACCCCTACGACTTTGGCTTTGGCGGCAGGAATGTGCCATTGCTGGACGAAGCAGATGCGATCGCCCAGATGCAGTCGGTTTTACGGGGAGACCCCTCAGAATTACGGCAGTCGGTGCTGTGGAACTGTGGGTTCTACCTTTGGCGAACTGGTTGCAGTCGTGGAATCCAGGATGGCGTGGCGATCGCGGCAGCACTGCTAGACCAAGGCAAGGCGTTGCGGGTTTTGCAAGACTTACAGGGGGCGATCGCCACCATGCCCCTGGCAGCAGTGAGCACGTGACAGGCCCACAACCAACGCCAATGCCGACGCTCATGCAGCGACTGCGGAAAAGTATGAGGCTGATTTGAAGCTATCTCAGACAGTCGAGGCGTTATGGCGCTACACGCTCATGATGTAAAACGCTTTTTGCGGGAACCCCCCGCGCAACGGGGGGTCCCGCAAAAAGCACTGTCCTAACCTAACCTATGCGTGTCGCTATGAAGCTGAAAAAAATTTGCCTAATCTTTACGCATTTTTTAAAAAAATTGTTAATCTTACTGTTGTTACCTGTACGCACTGTTCATTTTGGGTGAAGTAGTCAGAGGATTCCCCTAGGGGTCTGTCGAAAAATGACGACTCAGCCGTGATTAGTCTCCATAGCTGAAGCAATTGACAGATAATGACAGACTGCTGGCGCACGGCTGAGTCCTAAGGCCAGGGGGGTTGCTAAATTCACGGTCTGAGTAGTTCCTACTGTTCTCAAAGCGGAAGAGAAGGAATCAGGCAGGTGTGAGCTTTCCGTATGATCACCCTAGTTAGGCGAGTATGCTGTTTCATTTTTCGATGGCAGCTCTGTACATTTACTGACTTTCTTTACAGATCGTTCCTCAAAGTTGCAGTATTATCTACTCATCATTACGACTTTCGTCCTATGGACAAGACGCTGAGAACCCTCGGCATGACCGCAATAGCCATCGGGATGCAACTGCTTTTGCCCCTAGTTGCCTCCGCAGCCTCCACTTGCCCCAGTGGCAATAGCTCTTGTAACTTTAGTGCTTCACCGCTGTCTGCTCAGGCCTCTGAGGTATCTGGGATTGACTTGGTGATTGCCCAAGCACCGCCCTTCAGCGGAGATACGGTTAGCGGTGGACCTCCCAACACGCAGGGATCGGGGACTCGCTAGCATTCGAAGGCCATTCCTTGTTAGGAAATTGGTTGTGGAGATGACTTGAGGGCTCCCACTCAAGGGGGCACCTAATTCACATAAATTCGAGATAAGTTGAAACCCTTGGCTTTCTGTGCACCGCACACACGAAAAGCTAAGGGTTGGCAGATACCGTGTGGTGTCTCCGAAACCTGCTTAACCAGAACTGACGTTAACTGCTCAGGCTCTTTACCCGGTTTAAACCGGCAACTTCGGAGACTGTAACTCCGGAGATTTCGATCAATTTAGATTAATTCAATTGAGCGAAGCGATCCGTTGCGTCTAACAGGGCTGAGCGGATACCCGGTTCATTCATAGAGTGGCCTGCATCTGCAACCACCAAGAATTCTGCTTCAGGCCAGGCTTTGTGCAGCTCCCATGCCGTCACCATGGGGCAAACAACGTCATATCGACCCTGCACAATGAAGCCAGGGATGTGGCGAATGCGGTTGACGTTCTTCAGCAGTTGGTCTTCCGACTCAAAAAAACCTCGGTTGACAAAGTAATGACACTCGATGCGGGCAAAGGCATCGGCAAACTGCTCCTGAGCAAAGCGCTGCTGCAAGTCTGGGTCGGGTAACAGCTTGCTGGTACTGGCTTCCCAGACTGACCAAGCGCGAGCTGCGGCTCGGCGAATCTCCTGGTCTGGACTGGTCAGCCGCTTATAGTAGGCGCTGATCAGATCATGCCGTTCCGCTGGGGGAATGGGCTTGAGATAGTCCTCCCAGGCTTCGGGGAAGATCAGGCTACACCCCTCCTGGTAGAACCACCGTAATTCCTTCTGACGCAGCATGAAGATGCCACGCAGAATAAGCCCTTGGCACTGGTCTGGATGGGTCTGGCTGTAGGCCAGTGCCAATGTGCTGCCCCAACTCCCACCAAACACAACCCACTGGTCAATTCCCAGGTGTTTTCTAATTGTCTCAATGTCGTTTACCAAGTCCCACGTTGAGTTGTCGCGGAGTTCGGCATGGGGAGTGCTGCGCCCACAGCCACGCTGGTCAAACAGGACAATGCGCCAGCGGGCAGGGTCAAAAAATTGTCGGTAGGTGGGGTTGGTGCCTCCGCCAGGGCCACCGTGAAGAAAAACCACGGGCTTGCCCTGGGGATTGCCTGCCTGCTCAAGGTAGAGTGTGTGCAGGTCGGAGACCGGCAGCATTTCAGTGGCGTAGGGCTCGATGGGGGGATAGAGTTCCCGCATAGGTCACGGTTGCAGATTGATGAAGCGGCGGGCCTGTTCGAGAGGGGCGCCATTGAGAAGTCTAAGCGACAATCCTATGTCGAAATTGGCTAGGGGAGGAAGCGGCGTCAAGTCATTGGAGGGAGGACGCATGCACTTTGAGTTGCTTCGTTCCAGAGGATCCAGTTTGCTTTGGCGGTCGCTCCCTGGATGCGATTCGCTGGCGGCGTCTCACCGAGGCTCACATTAAAGTGGATCGTTTCGCGATCGCGCGTTTCAATGGCAAAGTCAGCGTTGTCTGCGTAGACTACTTTAAAGCCTCGATTTTGCAGACAATACTTTGCCCAAGCTTTCAGGGTATGTTTAGCGGGTTCGTAAGGAATGGGGGGATGACGAAACACATCTGCAACCACATCGAGTAACTGCATAGCTAGCACTGTGACAAACGTCTTCATTCTGCAATTCTGCAACATTCTTGACTAGTAAGCGCCCTGTCTCTGCAGGACAACCTGCACGGTTTTCAGCAGAATCCTCAGATCTAACCAGATCGACCAGTTCGTAATGTAGTTTAAGTCAAGCCTGACGGCATCTTCAAAGTTGTCGATATCAGACCGACCGGAGACTTGCCAGAGGCCAGTGATGCCGGGTAACACTTCCTGGCGGATGAAGTGGTTCGGCTGAAACTTGTCCACATCCCTCACGGGCAGGGGGCGAGGCCCGACCAGACTCATTTCGCCCAGCAATACATTAAAGAGCTGGGGCAGTTCATCCAGGCTATAGCGTCTCAAGAACTTCCCCACACGCGTGACCCGTGGGTCGTCCTTCATTTTGAACAGCACCCCATCCTTCATTTCATTCTTTGCCTCCAAGATGGCCTGCAACTGGTCAGCATTGGCCACCATCGTCCGAAACTTCCAGACCTTAAACTGCTTTCCGTGCAACCCAACACGGGTCTGACGGAAGAAGACTGGTCCCGGAGAGTCCATCTGGATCAGCAGGGCGATCGCCAGGTAGAGCGGGAAAAAGAGCAGCAGCAGCAGCAGCGAGGAGCAAACGTCAAAGCAGCGTTTGACCCAATAGTCGCCCCCTACAATCACAGGCCCCCGCACGGTCAGAGAGGGCACCCGGCCCAGCATCCAAATCTCAGACTTGGGAAAGTAAGATTGTAGGTCGGAGGGGAGAATCCGCAAAGTAATGCCTGCGGTCTGGAAGTGCCAGCACAGAAACAACCGATTTTGAATGGCACTCCAAGAGACAAAGACTTCCGCAACGCCTAACCGCCGCAGATATTCCAGGGTTGCTTCACGGCGGGCACGGTCGAGGGCACTCGCAGTGGCCACGCCCAGCATGGTGTAACAATTTTGCTGCTCAACCAGCGCAATACTTTTAGGTTGCTCGTCCGTGTCTGCAATCAAAAACACAGGATAGCGAATTGCTCCCTGCCGTCGCAGCTGCTCGGTCACTGCATTAATCAAAAAGCGACCGGTGCAACAAAACAAAATACTGAGAAGCCAGGACAGCAGAAAGGTTGAGCGTGAGATATATTGGTCTGGCTCATAGAGGAAGGCAATCAGCAGAACCATGACTTCTCCCAGGGAGAGCGCCTTGATCAGGCCTAGATAGTCTCGGCGGTGATCCCCGGCTTTGTAGAGCCGGCTCGAAGCAATGACACCCAGCTTAATCACCACGACAACGAGCAAGAAAGTTGGACTCATGGTCCAGGGGGAGAGGAGTTTTGTTCCCCAGGCCACCGCGAGCCAGCGCGCTAGGGCGATTGCCCCCACATCGGCCAGCATGAGGGAGGCAATCCGCATCCACCCTAAAGTAAGGCCACGCCGCAGTCCTGTTTGGGCGGGCGATCGCAGATCTAAAGGATGATTGGTCTTATTTTTCTTATCTAAAAACTTGAAAGAGTTAACGGTCACGGTTCTTGCGCTCCCCGATCAACGAAAGCAGATTTCCGAGTCTCAATGCTGCAACGTTTGACGAGTTCGTTAGGGCTAGTGCTTACAGTGACATGACTGGAAGACAGGAGGGCTAAACTATTTTGCGGCTAGCGCAGATCCAGGTAATCAACCAATCAACCAATCAACCAATCAACACTGAAGCACCCCATCAAGCGATCGTAAATCGTTGTTAGGCATCGTCCACAGTCTAGGAAGAACGTCATCGCCAAACTTTTGCTTAAAGCCTATCGAATTGCAATAAAGTTGGAGCTAATAAAACTAGAATTTAGTGAATTTAGTTTCAGAATTTAGTTTCGCACAGATTTATTTCTAGCAAAACTTTGTAAATGTGAATTAACTCTGTAGATAGAGCTGCTGGCAGTAGTGTGGTCTGTGACCACCCCTTCTCCCAACTTGGCAGAGGAGGAGCCGAGCCTCTCAAAGTCCCTCTCCCAACTTGGTTCCAAGTTGGGAGAGGGATTTAAGGGGGAGGGCAAACGTGACATGCACCCTCACGCACGGAAAAGCAAAGGTTTAGGGGCACCGCACTTGGTGCGGTGCCCCTAAACCCGCTCAACCCGAACTGACGTTAAATGTGAAAACCGCTATATAAGTTTAATGATTGCTGAGAAGTGGGCTGCGGCAGAGGTCTATCACTGGAGGTCTATCACTGATTGTTGGAGCACTGATTTTTTCGAGACTTTGAACCGATTTTACGACTTGCGCTGCGAACTGACTGGTTTTTTGGAGGACACGATTTTGATAGAAACTACAGCAATTCGTCTGCTCGTTATCGATCTGGATGGCACCGTAGTCGGCAAGTCGAACCAGGTAGAACCGCCAGTGTTGGAGGCGATCCAGGCTGCAAAGGCAAAGGGAATTCGGCTGGCGATCGCCACTGGCCGCATGTATCGCTCTGCCCTGCGGTTTCACCAGGTCATTGGTTCCGATCTGCCGCTGATGACCTACCAGGGAGCCCTGATCCGCGACCCCTTGAGCGATCGCCTGATCCGCCACTGGGCTTTAGATACTGACTATGCGGGACAACTGCTGGACTACTTTGAACAACCCGAACTGCGCGATCGCCTTTCCGTTCACTTCTACATCAACGACCAGCTTTACGTGCGTGAGATCCGGCCCGAAACCGTCCTATACGCGGAGCGATCCAAGATTGAACCGATTGCAGTGGGCGATCTACGCAAGACTCTGGAGCAGCCCCCCACCAAAATTCTGGCCTTGAGTGACGACACAGATTTAATTGACCACCTTCTAGTCTCGCTGCGGCAGCGGTATGGCCCTGCGGAATTGTATTTCACCAAATCCGTGGCAACCTTCTTCGAGGCAGCAAACCCCCTCGTCAACAAAGGGACTGCCGTGCGCTATCTGGCGGAGGAAGTGCTGGGGCTACAACCCGAAAATGTGATGACGATTGGGGATAACTTTAACGATGTAGAAATGCTGGAGTATGCCGGAGTTGGAGTGGCAATGGGAAATGCGCCGGAACCTGTGCGGGCGATCGCCGATTGGGTCGCTCCTGATGTGGAGGAGTTTGGGGCGGCGATCGCCATTAAGGAACTTTTGCTGTGATCCCAAATCAACTCACCCCAAAAAGCCTTCAGAGCATGGGTCACCTCTCTCTGCAAGGCTGCTCTCTGCAGGGTTCCTGAAGTGCAGTGCAAAGCTTTAAAAATCAGAAAGGGCATCGACGACTGACCGTGTTTCGTCTCGATGCCCTTACTGGTTCGCTCCTCACACAACCAAGACTATATCAAACTCCTTCGAGGTTTGTCATCACTTTGACAAAAATGTTGCAAAAACATGACAAAGAGTCATGACAGCCAGGCAATGATAGCGCTACACCCCTGGGTTAGGACAAGTAGGTTAGGCCAAGGCGTTTTGTGGGAACCTCTGCGCAGCAGGGGTTCCCACAAAAACCGTTTTACATCATCAGCACGTAGCGTCATACCCCTTGATGTTCCGTGTGCGTCGCACACGGAACATCAAGGGGTTCAACTTATCCGGTCCGGAATTCACGTTAACTAAAGCTCGGTGGGAGTCTCCACACCCAAGCCGTCGCCAAGAATTAGGTGGAGCATGCGTCGGGTTGCCAGAACCAGTCCCAGACGTGCCTGCGCCCGGGGCAGATTGACCGTCCTGACACAACCAAACATCCGACACCCCGCGTCAAACGATTGGAAACTACTGGCAAGGGCGATCGCTTGTTTAACCAAACTCTCCTGAGTGGGAGCAGCAGCAGCATCCCAGAGACAGTCCGCTGCTGCCACTAGCTTCGCAATCAAGTCCTGTTCGAGGGGATGGCGCAGACAAAGTGTCTGGTCTGCCTGGAGCCAGGGCAGGGGATTGGGAGAGGCGATCGCCCCATCTGCCGTATCCATTGCCACCTCTAAACCAGGATCGCTGGAGCTGAGGGCTAGCATCCCCTCCCGCACGGCCAACCGCAGTAGAGAGCAACAGCGGGCATGGGTCAATTGCACTGGGAATAATGCCGCTGCTTGTACAGATTGCTGTTCCGGTGTGACTGGCTTGATTGGCCCTGTAGACGTGCGTTCCGGTGTCTCTGCCCACGGCCCGCCAGCAAGCCATTGCAGCCAGATTGCCAGCCCTGAATCGTGCAGACGCACCATTAACCAGCCTGGTGGCGTCACCTGGATTGACCAGTGGGGGGCAAGGCTGGCGAGAAAGATGACAGGTTCGTTGCAGGTTGTCCGGACTGACTGGCCTGGGTTGAGACGTTCCTCAGCAGGGGTGCCCTGAAGCTGGCCTTGCAGGATGGACTGGAGGTGCTGAGCAAGGGTCAGGGGGGACTCTCCCCAGGCGCGAGCGAGGACGTGGGCGATCGCGGAAACGTAGGTGATGCTTGGGGCGATCGCCCACGCGGTGGCTCCCGCTGGCTTGGATATCATCTGTTTTACTGGAATGGCTCCCAGAGGTGGGTGGCTGAGGGCAGCGTCATCTCCCTCACAAACTGATGGCTCTCCATGCCCCCTAGGGTGGGGAGCTCCGTCCGGTAGGATGGGCCTCTGAAGCTGGGCCACCCCATTCGCTAACTGAAACCGTAACCATTCCCGTAGGGCATACCCGCTTGGGGCGTTTCTCCACTGGCACACGATTCCGCATTATTCCATTATTCTTTAGTGAATCAAAAGTGAATCAAATCTTTAGTGAATCAGATCTTCGGCAGATCACACTGACTCAGTCAGTGATTGAGTCGGTTTGTTCTTGGGGAAAGCCCTCACTCAGTGGGCACTTTCCCCAAAACAAACGGCGACCTTACAGGCGAACCTTGTATCATACCAGTCTCCAAGTTCTCACGACAGAGTCGATGCAAGGGGTAGCGGAGCACTTTGGCTCTTCCCAAGAGAGCAACGCCTGCTTGCCCCCCATCTGTCGCCCTAGTGCTTGGAATTGTGTCAAATCTGGGGCGAATCAAATCTGTGAGTTCACGTCCAGGAAATTACAGATCCAACAAAACGGACTATTTGAGCGGCGTGGGAGAGTTCCCAGTATCCAGTATGTAATCTGCGGTATTTACGGATACGCGGACTGGCTAACCCAGTCCTGTTTCACGCAAGGGGAATCAATGACTGACTAGCATGATCGCCATCCGCTCGTTTTCATGCATAAATGCTCGAATCTTCTTGTTAAGTGAAAGTAAAAAAAAAGACCAGTAACGTTAGTATCCCTTAAAGAAGTAGGGCTTAAAGATAGCTTAATTGATTTATACTCCGTAAAATTCCTTACTATAGTAGTTGTATATAAAGTTAAGCTAGGCTCGGTGAGTTAGGGTCAATTCCAGAAGAAAAATGCTCAAACTCATCCACCTCTGCTCGGCTCAGCGTTTCAGCCCTGCTCTCAGAACTGCCCTGAATCCGAGGACTCATTCATGTATTCTGCGACCCCCCAATCCGAGACCTCTAGACCTTTCCTGACCTGGCAACGTATTCTTGATTGGGCACAGGAGCACTATCGAGTTCGTACTTTTGCTAAGGATGAAAAGATTCCGGCTCGCCCAGGGCTACTCTATCTCGTGCAAAAAGGGGCAGTGCGTCTGGTTGGAGAAGCCCAGGTTAGTGCGAGTGCCAGCACATCCTCCCGGCTTCCCCGCATCAATTCAGAAGAAGCCTTTCTCGGTTTTGTGGGCGCTGGGCAACCCTTTGAGATTGTGGCTCAGTCTCCTTTTACACTGCAAGCCTTTGCCCATGTAGATCAGACTTCCGTGATCTGGCTATACTGGCATGACCTCGACAATTGGCCCCACTTCCGGCGTGAAGTCCTAGATGCCTTTCGCTACCAGCACCAACGCAAACTCCTATGGCTTAGCACCTTGGGACAGCGCCGCACCATCGACCGTCTGCTGGGTTTCCTGACGCTGCTGATCGAAGAATTCGGAGAACCAGGGGAGGATGGCTACTACTTGCCTTGGTCGCTCACCCATGCCCAAATTGGTAGCGCCATTGGCTCAACCCGTGTGACAGTGACTCGTCTCATGGGTAAGCTGCGCCAACGGGGGCTGATTCGTACCTATGGGGACAATCTAATTGCCATCCCTGCCGATTCTGCTGTTCTGCAACCCCGGCAGGCAGCGGAAGGTTAGGCTTTCACTAAGTGCCTGGCCGCACTGGGACAAAATCAAATCCGTAGCGCGATCGCGTCCCTGGTGCAACTTTCACGAGCTGGACGGGGGCATTGCGATCGCCCGACGGCAAAAATCGCACAGGCCCGCTGGCACCCGGTGCCGCAAATTTGCCGGAGCGGAGCGTCTGCATCACACCCTTGCGGGTGGGGTCTTGCTGGATCGCGGTAATCAGCGCCTGGGATCCGTCGTAGGCCATCGCTGTGCGCCAATTGACATCCCCGCCCCAAAGTCGGCGTGAGTTGACCACAAAGGGAGACCGGGAATTTGACAAAATATCCCAGGCGACTGCCACCACCATACCCACCGCTGCTTCACCTCCAATTTCTAGGGTCTTGGGGGCATAGACACTATCGCCTCCCAACAGCGCCAACTGCCGCTGGTTGATCTGCACAACCTGGAGGGCACGGTCAAGCTGCCCAGAGTTAGGCAGCAGTACCAGAACGGTTGCGCCTTGCTGACGGGCTTGGGCCACACTTTCGCTGGGGCTAAAGTCGGGGGCCGACAGGTCAAACTCGCTGACTGTCTGCCCGCCCCCTAGCGAGAGAGCCGTGACAAACTCTGATTTGATTGACTGACTGTAGCCGCTTTGGGAGTTAAAGAAAACCGCTGCTTGGGTCTGCTGGTTCCGCAGGGCATATTCTGCCAAGGCGCGTGCCGCAATAAAGTCACTGGGGACGGTGCGAAAGATGTAGTCGCCAAATCCCGACAGCTTCACTGAAGTGCTGACGGGAGAAATGCTGACCAGTCCTTTAGATTGGTAGACCTGAGCTGCCGCCAGAGTGACATCGCTAGAATAATGCCCCACCACGCCCAGCACGGTCGGGTTATCCACGAGCGCCTGAGCCACCTGTTGCGCGATCGCCGGGTCATTGTCGTCATTGGCAATCACCACTCGCAGCGGCAGTCCGTTGATACCTCCGGCTTGGTTGATGTCGTTTTGTGCCTGGGCCACTCCCCGCAGCATCTCCAGCGCCGCGTTGACATCCGTACCAATCGGCAAGGAAATGGCGATCGCATAGGCAGGGTTGTTGCCAATTCGGGCGTTATTTAAGTAGACCAGGGCTTCTGGATCATTGCGATTAGCCTCTAGCGAGGCTTCCAGATTACTGATAGCCGTCTCGTAATTACCTTGGGCGATCGCCTGGATTGCCGCCTGTTTCTGCGGCGATGCTCCAGTGGGAAACAGCAGTCGCTCCCCTGTGCTCAGTCGGCTAGCGACAGCCTGTGGTGCCCCCGCTGTGGGTTGTCCGGTCTGGGCAGAATTCCCAGTTGAATTGAAGGCATGCTGCCAGTTCACGCGGCCTATTAGCCACCAGGACCCAACCCCTAATATGCCCAGGGTAATCAACAGGGAAAGAATCAGCGCGGATGTTTCGTTCTTTTGCTGCATGGCAAACTTGGCGGGTCAAACGACACGCGACAGGATCAGATAGATCAAGCGGAACAAAGTGGTCACCACAACTGCTATCAACGCGCCAGCGATCGCCACCAGCAGCAGGCTGGGCAGCCCCGGCCCCAACAGTTGCCCGAGGGCGACCCGGTTGAGCCAGGGAGCGAGCCAGACCAGCAGCAGCGTCCCCCCGGCAATGGCGATCATTTCTGAACGCTCGATCAGGCGGCGGGACTGTCCCCAAATTAACCCACCCATGAGTAACAGCCAGAGCAGTGGGGACAAAATGATGGTTCCCAGCAGGCTGAGAATGGCGATCGCCAACAGGCCCCCTTCAAACCCAGTAAATGCTGCGCCTCCCAGCAATTCCACTAAGGACCGACCGGGCGGTGACGCAGGGGGCTGTCCCGGCGTTGAGGCCATGACCTGGGCCGGGGCCGCAGCCCCAGTGCTAGGGGGAGGCA